>JBPCMH010000383.1:0-3201 GCA_051002495.1 Acidimicrobiales bacterium | reverse complement strand
CTTCAACAGGTCCGCCACACCGTCGGCGTCGGGCCGGCCCCGCCGCCACTTCTTCGACGCATGCGCTCCAACCAGGTTGTTTGCGCGCATCAGGCGGGCCACGCGGGAGCGGGCGACGCGATGGCCGCTGCGGCGCAGCTGACCGTAGACGCGTGGCACACCGTAGGTGCTGCGCGACCGCCGGTAGATGTCGCGGATGACCTCCAGCAGCACCACGTCGGCGACATCGCGGGCCGAAGGCTCGCGGTTCACCCAGGCGTAGAAAGACGACCAGGGTAACCCGACGAGCTCACACATCCGCTTGACCGACAGGTCGGTCTGGTTGTCCTGGACGAAGCGGAAGCGGATCACCTCATCGTCTCCCGAGCGAAATATGCGGCCGCCCTCCGCAGGATTTCGGTGTCGGTCTCCAGCTCGATCACCTGGCGGCGCAGCCGGCGTAGCTCGTCGCGCTCGGACTCCGTCAAGGCGTCCGGATCGGTCGCCCGCTCGGTCGCATCACGGGGCCAGCTTGACCCAGTTCCACAACGTTCCCTCGCTGATCCCCAACGAACGGGCGACGTCGGCGATCGGCCGTCCCGAACTCTTCACAAGCAGTCTCAGCGAGCACGGGCCGTGGTGGACAGCCCCGATCACCGACGCCCTCCCGCCCTTCTGGTGAGGAGCCTCGTCCTGCGCCGAGACGAACCGTGCGAGAGTAAACGGGTCGCATGCACGTTGGGATCGAGCTATCTCGTCGCGGTCCACTCGGCCATGGCCGAGCGTTGCACCTCACCACCGGTACGCAACCAGGGCCCACCCTCGGCGACAATCCAGTCAAGGCAGACATGCCGCCGTCACCGCATAGCGACGCATAAATCCATCGGAATCAACCCGTAACCGGCGCGTCATACCAGTTCAGCGGGTACGCATAGAGACGCAAACACATACCACCGCCGCTGAAGGCAGTGCGGCTCGGGGTCTGCTGGCGGCACCGCCGAGGCCCGGCCGTCGCCGCGACACCGGAACAGACCACCCCCCAAGTCGGCCAGCTGCGCAACCTGGCGTTGGTGCTCACCCGCCATCCTCACCGGCATCGTCCTCACGACGGCGCGGCGAGGACGCTGGAAAGGATTCGGGTGATGGCACGTTGTGGGGCGCCATCGAGTCGACATGCTGGGTGAGTACCCACTCCGGTCGATCGATGTCGACGTATCGAGCTGCCTTGCGCCCGTTCACCAAGTCGAGGTACAGGGTGGTGATCTCGTGCGGGCGCATGGCGAGCGTCAACCGGGTACCGCCGTCGGAGTCGGATGTCGGCTCGATTCGCTGTTCGACCTCTCCGAGGAGGTTTGTGCGGAAGGCGGCGGCTACCGAACCGGGCACAGTGAGGTCGACCTCTGCGGGCTGACCGTTGAACTCCACCAGCCGAACGACATATGGGTTGGGGATTCTCGCGCCGGCGTAGTTGCCAAGGGCAGCGTCAGACAGCTCGCCCCCGTCGCGAAACAGCGCTGTCAGCAGCACGCCCGGCGCGTGGCAGCAGAAGCCGTCGAAGATCGCGGGGAGATCACCGCCCCCGGTGGCCGTCGTCGTCGTCGACACCACGAGTGGTTGGCGGAGGAACTCCTGGGCGACTTGCCAGCGCTCGGCATTGCTCATCGGACCGTGCGGATAGAAGCGCCATCGAGAATCCACCTCGCCGACCCAGTAGTCCCCGTCCCATGGGTCGCGCATCGACAAGATGGCATGGACCGCCGTTCCGTCGCGGCGCATCTGTTGACTGCCATCGTGGACACACAGCAGGCCACGCCGCTCATCGCCGATGTCGACGCAGTGCAGCGCCGAGAAGGGATTGGTGACGTCCTCGAAGTACTGAGGTGAGTTCATCCAGTCACCAGTCGGATACTTCTTCTTGTACACGCCCTCGGCACGAATGGCACTGACGCCATAAGGATGATCGTGGATCAGTGTGGTGTCGCCATCGATGGTCGCCAGGGTGGTCTGCAGCGCAGCGTTCATCCCTCCGTCCGGCGGTGGCAAGAAGTCGGTGTAGAAGTGCACGTCGACGGCATCGGTGTCGGCTGCGAGTGAGACCGCCACGTCGACCGCTGCTCCGTTCGTCGCGGTGCGGTGAATGTTAATCGTGGGGCCGGCGCTCGCACCGCCGACCGTCACGTTGACGTCGATGAATCGATCGACCTGCCCACCGGTGACCATCCAGACCTGCCCGAGCGGACGGTCGGCATCCACCGCGCCGTCGTCGAACCATCGGTTGTGCAGGTCGGTGAGGTGGCCACTCGCACGGTCGACGAAGACCGCGAGGTCGCCGCGCCGCAGGCCAATTCGATCGCGTTCCTCGACGACGTCGATCGCTCGCGCCTTCGCGACTCCGGTGCCGTCGATCACGCGATAGCCGAACGGTGCCACGGTCGTCAGATGCACCCGGTTCGACGACGGATCGGTGACGGCAGCAGGCCGCTCCCAACCCAGCGGATTGAAGACCACGAGGCGACCGGCCGGGCCCGCCGTGCGGTCGGCCAGCAGCGTCATGGTACGGTCGCGCACCTCTTCGGCCACCCGCAGCCCCCGTTCGAACGATCGGAGTCCGATTCGCGCGCACAGCCCCTCGGACGCGTGGATGTCGTGATGCTGGGCGGTCAGGAGCTCGCGCCAACTCTCCTCCAGCTCCCAACCCGGATAGACGTCCCACCCGGGGTACGGCCGACCGAACAGTCCTGCGATCGCCGCAAGGCTCTCGGCGCTGAGCAAGGTGTGCTCACCGTGGCGGCTCATGCGTCGCAGCCAGTCACCGTTCTTGCCGAGGCTCATCCCGTGGAAGACGTCGTCCATCGAGTAGCGCCGGACCTCGGCAGCCGCCCTGCCCGACTCGACCATCTCCGACATGGTCACCACGCGGACATCGAGGCGGGGATGATCCATCAGCTCGCGCACGGTCGGAATCATCAACTCGGATCGGCACATCCAGTCCGGCGACGGCATCAACTCGAGCCACTGCACGATGCCGAGCCGCCTTGCGGCGTCGTCCGACCCGCCTCTCATGAGCTTGTTGAACTCCTCGGGCCACTGATGGAGGTTGAGCTCGTTGTGCGTTCCGCTGAGGATCCGTGTGCCGTCGATCCCTTCCCACCAGATGACCGGGATGGCCTCGCTGGGGATCACCGGGGTCTCCCAGGTCCACGGCACGAACAGCGAGGCGTA
>JBPCMH010000382.1:0-6122 GCA_051002495.1 Acidimicrobiales bacterium | reverse complement strand
GCCGTGCTCGCTGCCCTGAACGCCGAACTGGGGTGGGATGCGAGGGCGGCCACCGTGATCGTCGGCACCTCGGCCGGAGCGGTCGCGGGAGCGTCGCTGCGGGCCGGATTGGCCCCGCCCGACATGCTCGCTCGGACCGAGGGACGTCCACTCTCCCCGGCCGGCCAGCAACTGATCCAGCGGGCGGGCATCACCAGTCCACCAACGTTCCTTCGACCCGAACGCGGCGGACGACGACGCCCGGACGCGGCGTCGGTGGCCAAGGCCGCGGCCGGGGCACTCCGAGCCCGACCGGCAGCCCTGCTGGCAACCCTCATCCCTGAGGGAACGGTGTCGACCGATCTCATCACCGCGGGCGTCGAGGGGCTGATGGGAGATCGCTGGCCAGAGAATCCGCTGCTGCTGTGCGCGGTCGACATCGCCAATGGCAGGCGAGTCGTCTTCGGCGCTGAAGAACCCCGACCTCCGCTCGGCCGGGCCGTCGCGGCCTCCTGCGCGATTCCTGGCTTTTTCGAGCCGGTCACCATCGGCGAGCGGCGCTACGTCGATGGCGGCGCTCACTCGCCGACAAATGCCGACATTCTGCGCGACCACGACCTCGACTTCGTGTTGGTCAGCTCGCCCATGTCGATTGCGGGCCGCACACCCCGCTTGGCGGCGGACGAGCCGATGCGCCGATGGGCCCGCACGCTGCTGGCGACCAAGGTGTTGGCCCTGCGACGCCGGAAGCTGCCGGTGCTCACCTTCCAGCCGACCCCGGACGACGCCTCGGTGATGGGGCTCAACGCGATGGACCCCAACCGGAGGTCAGCCGTAGCGTCTCAAGTGAGCGAATCGGTCACCCGACGGCTGAGGGAGAGCGATTCAGTCCGGAAGCTCAGGGAATCCATTCGCGGCGATCGCTGACCGGCTTCGCTCACATTGCTGCCGGCGCGACCGATGGGTGAGAAGCGGTTGACAGTGGTCAGCCCGGCACCTATTGCGGTAATCGAGTCCCTATGGCGCAAAAAACCAGGACATTGCGGTCATCCGAGATCTACTTGCGCTTTGGCGTGGCCAGCCTCATCCCGCTCATCGCGCTGGCGTTCTTCCTGTCCCACGAACTGAGGAACGCCATCGAGCGCAGAGCCAGCGCGGCCTACCTGGCCAACGCCGAGACGATGTTCGATTTGATGGCCCACTCGCTGCTCCAGCCCACAGACTTCGACGGGGTGCTCGACGAGGGGCGCCAGAAGCTCTTCGACGACCTGCTGTCAAAGGCCGGTCCCCCAGACCGCGTACGGGTTCGACTCGTGGCGAGGTCGGGAACGGTGGTCTACTCCACCGCCAACCGCGAAACCGCCTCGGTCCTCGACATCGGGCCCCAGGCGGCCAAGGCGCTCGCCGGGACACCAAACACTCGGCTAAGTGACGGCAAGACCGGCTCGATCATCCCGGGGCAACGCCAGATCGAGTTGTACATCCCGGTCGAGATGGGCGGCCAGATCGTCGGGGTGGTCGAGGCCGCCGGGATCGACCCTGACCTGCTGAACAACATTGAGGGCGACATCCGGCGGATGCATGTGATGCTGGCCGCGGGGCTCGCCCTCTTGTGGCTCGTGCTGCTTCCGATTGTCGCATCGGTGTCGCGTCGCCTGCGGCGTCAGGCTCAGGAAAACGCGTACCTGGCCATGCACGACACGCTCACGGGCCTGCCGAACCGCAACCTGCTGCAGGACCGACTGCGCTGCGCGATCGGCGACGCGACTCGCGGTCGCACGCTGGTCGGGCTGCTGCTCATCGATCTCGACCGGTTCAAGGACGTGAACGACACGCTGGGCCACAGCACCGGGGATGCGCTCCTCCAGATGGTTTCGAGGCGTCTCGTGCAGTCGATCCGTCCGTCCGACACGGTCGCCAGACTCGGCGGCGACGAGTTCGCCGTGGTGGTGGCTGATCAGGTGACCGAAGAGGCCATCGCCCAGATCGCTGAGCGCGTGACCGGCTCGCTGCGCGAACCGTTTGACGTTGGCGGCTTCGAGGTCAGCGTTGACGCGTCGATCGGCGTCGCGATCCATCCGACGCACAGTTACGGTGCTGAACAACTGCTGCAGCACGCCGACATCGCCATGTACGCGGCGAAGGACGCGGGCGCCGACCATCTGTTCTACTCCCCGGACATCGACAGCAATTCGCCGTTGCGCCTCGCGCTCGCCGCCGACTTGCGCCGAGCGCTCACCTACGACGAGGGCCAGATAACGGTGTACTTCCAGCCCGAGGCTTCTCCCGAGACAGGTCAAGTCAAGGTGCTCGAGGCATTGGCCCGTTGGCACCACCCCGTTCGAGGCATGGTTGCGCCCCTTGACTTCATTCCCTTGGCCGAGCAGAGCGGTCTCATCCGGCTGCTCACCGCGCGAGTGCTGGACCTGGCCATCGCGCAAATCCGGACCGGCATCGATCAGGGCTATTCCTACGCTGTCGCCGTCAACCTCTCCGCCCGGGACTTGGCCGACCACATGATTGTGGAGCAGATCACCGCCATTCTCCGTGCCAACGATGTGCCGCCCCGCTTGCTCGAAGTGGAGGTCACCGAAACCGCGGTGCTAGCCGATCCCGACACCGCGGTGGCCGTCCTTGGCGAGCTGCGAGCCATGGGCATCAAGGTCGCGCTCGACGACTTCGGAACGGGATACTCGTCGCTGACCTACCTCAAGCGCTTGGCGCCGGACCGGGTCAAGGTCGACAAGACGTTCGTCGACGCCATGCTGCACGAACGGGCCGACGAAAGCATCATCACCTCGCTGATTCAGCTCGCTCACACACTCGACATGGAGGTCACCGCCGAAGGGGTCGAGACCACCGAGCAATGGAACCACCTGGCGTCGCAGGGCTGCGACCTGATCCAGGGCTACCTGCTTTCCCGTCCGCTGCCGATCGAGGCCGTCGACGACTGGGTCGCGCAACACGCCCTCGCCAACGTGGTGCCAACTCACTCAGCCGTTCCACAAACCTGACGAGCCGCCGTCTGCTCTCTACGATCGGGCGTCGGTCCGATCAGGAGGCGCCGCGGTGAGCCAACAAGGTCAGTGGGATCCAGGGCAGTACGAACGGTTCGCCACCGAGCGCGCCCAACCGTTTCACGACCTGCTCGGACTCGTGCAGCCCGTCCCGGGCGGGCGCGTGGTTGATCTCGGGTGCGGCACGGGCGAACTCACGCAGTTGCTGCACCAGCGATCGGGAGCGGAGGCGACGGTCGGGATCGACACGTCGAGTTCCATGTTGGACAAGGCGGCCGCCCACGCCGGCGGCGGGCTCACGTTTGGCCCGGGCGACCTGCGTGACCCGCCCGGAGACAGACCGTTCGACGTGGTGTTCTCCAATGCGGCACTCCAGTGGGTGCCCGAGCACCCCACCGTCTTGGCTACATGGGCGTCCTGGCTCAGCCCCCGAGGGCAGCTCGCGGTGCAGGTGCCGGCCAACGTCGACCACCCATCGCACACCGTGTCAGCCCAACTGGCCTCCGAGGAGCCGTTCCGGTCTGCGTTGGGTGGGAGCCCGGTACCCGACCCAGTCCTGAGCGTGCTGACGCCGCAGGAGTACGCGCAGATCCTCTTCGACCTCGGCTTCGGTGAGCAGACTGTGCGGCTGCAGGTCTACGGCCACGTCATGGACTCGACCCGCGATGTGGTCGAGTGGGTCAAGGGCACAAGCCTCACGCGGTTCAAGGTGGTTATGCCCGACGACGTCTTCGCGGAGTTCCTCGTCGAGTACGAGCGTCGTCTGATCGACGAACTGGGTGATCGGAGCCCGTTCTTCTACGGGTTCAAGCGAGTCCTCATGTGGGCCCGGCGATGAGCGGTCACTCCAAGGTGGCGTAGTTCGTCGAGCGGTCCTCGACCCGTTCGCCGAGCACGCCAGCGACGGCCGCGGACAGATCGGCGAGGTACTCATCCATGACCGGCGCGTTGCCCGCGCTCACCGTGGCGTGGAGGCTGTCCGGCGGCATCTGTCGGTCGAGGTACCAGCCCTTGGCTGCGAGGGCGTCGCCAACCGCGAACACATCGAGGCGCTCCTCCCAACCGACGTCGACCGCCATGGCCACGATCTGGGCCTCGGGGTCGCCTACGACGCGGAGACCATCGATGGCGTTGATGCCCGCGGCCATCTTCTTGGACGTCTCCCTCGTGGTTGCGGTGAGCGCCTTGTAACCATCGAGTCCGAGATGGTGCATGACGGCCCACGCGGTGGCCATGGGCAGGGCAGATCGGGTGCCCTGCATCGATGGCGACGCGTAGAAACCGCCGAGCCAGTCGTCGAAGACGAAGGTCTGATAGCGGCGAAGCTCCTTCGAGCGATGCACGATCACCGACGCGCCCTTCGGCGCGTAGCCGAGCTTGTGCACGTCGGCCGAGATGCTCGTGACTCCAGGCACGCGGAAGTCCCAAGGCGGCACGTCCTCGCCGTTCATCTCCATGAATGGCAACACGAACCCACCCATGCAGGCGTCGGTGTGGAAGTTGGCACCAACGTCGGTAGCCAGCGCGGCGAGCTCGGGGATCGGGTCGATGACGCCTTGGGGATACTGAGGCGCCGATCCGACCACCAGCACCGTGTTGTCGTTCACCGCGTCGGCCATGGCGTCGACGTCGGCCCGCCAGTCGTCGCGGACCTTGACCTTGTTGACCTTGAGACCGAAGTAGTAGGCACCCTTGTGGAACGCGGCGTGGGCCGACTCGGGCACGACCATCTCGGGCTCGGCGATGTTGCGCTCGGCCCTTCCTCGCTCGCGTGCCGCCTTCACGGCCATCAGAATGCTCTCGGTGCCGCCCGATGTCATGAAGCCGGAGGCCTCCGGCGCGCCGTGGAACATCTCGGCGCACGCCCCAACCACCTCGGACTGGATCTGGGCCAAGCTCGGGAACGCGAACGTGTTCAACGCGTTGTCGTGGAGGAACATGACCGCAACTGCCTCGGCCACCGCGTGGGCGTCGTGTCCGCCGTCATACACGAGACCGAACGTGCGGCCGTCCTGCCATCGCACGTCCTTCTCCCGCTTGGCGGTCAGGGCCGCAACCACATCGTCTTTGGACATGCCTTGTTCGGGAAGGGCCACCCTCGCAGCGTAGGCAACCGCTTCCCGGGCTGTCACCGACGCATGGCGCTAGCGTCGCCGTCATGAAGGCGCTCCGCACCCCTGACGACCGATTTGACGACCTGCCCGGCTTCCCGTTCGAACCAAACTTCGTCCAGATCGACGACGGCGACGGTGGCACGTTGCAGGTGCACTACCTCGACGAAGGGATGGGCGAAGACACCGTGCTGCTCATGCACGGTGAGCCGTCGTGGTGCTACCTGTACCGCCACATGATCCCGGTGCTGGTCGATGCCGGCTACCGCTGCATCGCCCCCGACCTGGTCGGCTTCGGTCGATCCGAGAAGCCCACAGCCAAGTCCGACTACACCTTCGCCCGCCACGTCGAGTGGATGCGCTCCACCCTCTTCGACCGCCTCGACATCTCCGGGCTCACGCTGGTGGGCCAAGACTGGGGTGGCCTCATCGGGCTGCGTCTCGCGGCCGAGAACCCGAACCGGTTCCGTCGCATCGTGGTGGCCAACACCGGCCTCCCCACCGGCGACCAGCCCATGACCGAAGCGTTCCTGGCCTGGCAGAAGTTCTTCCAGGAGACCCCGGAGTTCCCGGTCGGCAAGATGATCAACGGGGCGACCACTACCGACCTCGACGCCGCGGTCGTGGCCGCCTACGACGCGCCGTTCCCGGACGAGAGCTACAAAGAAGGCGCCCGCATCTTCCCCGCACTGGTCCCGACCAGCCCCGACGACCCGGCTGCGGCCGCGAACCGGAAGGCGTGGGGAGTGCTCGAGGCGTGGGACAAGCCGCTGCTCACCGCGTTCAGCGACGGCGACCCGATCACCGCCGGCGGCCACGCCGTGTTCCAGTCGCGCGTGCCGGGGGCCAAGGGCCAAGCCCACACCACCATCGAGGGCGGCGGCCACTTCCTGCAGGAAGACCGCGGCCCGGAGTTGGCCCGGGTTGGCGCCGACTTCATCGCGGCCACGCCAGTCTGAGCCGGTCCCGCCTCCCCCGCCGTCCCGCCCGCCCCGCCCGGCCCGCCCCGCCCGCC
>JBPCMH010000381.1:0-3520 GCA_051002495.1 Acidimicrobiales bacterium | reverse complement strand
AGTCGAAGATCGGGTTTCTCGTGCTGGCTCGTCCGCTCGCGTTCTCGGTGCTCGCGCCGATCGCGGGCTACGCCGCGGTCCGCGTCGGAGAACGGCGGTCGGCCGTGACCGGCACGATGCTGGTGGTGTCGTCGATGGCGGTGTTCGCCTCGCTCGGGCAGTCGTCGCCAGCCGTCGTGATCCTGTTCGCCCTTGTCTTGTCCGGAGCCGGGCTTGGCATGGCCCAACCGTCGATTTCGGCCAGCATTGCCAACGCGGTCGACGAGGCGGATCTCGGCGTGGCCAGCGCAGCGCAGCAACTCATCACCCAGGTCGGGGTGGTGGCAGGCATCCAGCTCATGAAGACCGTCCAGATCAGCGGCACCGGTGGGTTGCTCGCCTCCTACCGCTCGGCCTACATCCTTGGCGGCGTCGTCAGCGTGTTCGGAGTGATCGCCGCTGCTTTCGTGCGGAGTTCGGACCGGAGCGGGGACGACGATTACGACGACGACGACGGCATCACGGCCCGCTGGATCGGGACGGGGCCCGGGGAGCCCGACGGCCCGGACTCAAGCGACGGCTAGCTCGCTCGCCGAGCGGGCATTGGTCGCCCTCGATGCACCTCGTTGCTACACCGCAGGTAAGGCGACCGGTGGCGTCTGTGCCGCCTCGGCGGCGAGCGCTAGTTCTTCGGTGGCGGCGACACCCCGCACGATGAGCCGTCCGACCGATCCGGCTAGCTCTTCGAGCGTCAGTGGCACTCGTCCGAGGCGGTGCTGATGGGAGAGGTACCCCACCGTGCCCACGATGTAGTGGGCCAACACCGTTGGGTCTTCATTCCGGATGAGGCCGGCGACGATGCCGGCTTCGACGTGGCGAGCGGTGTCATGCACGTGCACATCACCGCCTTGGCGGAGGGCGGTCGTGAGGTCGGCATCGACTGACTCGATCTCGAAGATTGAGTACAGCCGGCGGTGCGCTCCCATGAACATCACGGATGCCTGCGACCCCTGCATGATGCGAGTGAGGGCGTCGGCGTCAGGGTCGATGGCGACGGCCTGGTATTGCCGCATCTGGTGTCGGGTCCGGTCGATCAGTTCCCTGAAGACCGCTTCTTTGTTCTCGAAGTACCAGTAGAAGAGACCCTTGGCCACGCCGGCGGCCCGAACAATGTCGATCACGCGGGTTTCGGAGTAGCCGCGTTCGGCGAACAGCTCGGCGGCCTGATCGAGCAGCTGCTGCTTTCGCTCCAACCCCTGTCGGGTCAATCTCCTGGCATCAACAGCCACATCGGCTCCTGGCATCGACGGCCATATAGGACGAAATGGCACCACGTCTTGACCGCCGGGTCAAGTGATCTTGTCGAAAGGGCTACGATTGCCCCATGGCAGACGCGGGCGCTCCGGCCGCACCGACCTCGGAGAATGAGCGGTCAAAGCCGGCTGGATTGACCCGGGCCGAGCGCAAAGAACGCCGAATCCGCAACGAAAAGTGGAAGAACATCCCGATGCGCATCGAGATGTCGGAGTGCATCAACTGCGACGCTTGCCTCCGGCACTGCCCCCCGCAGTTCGGGGCGATCTTCAACCACGGCATCGACGTGATCATCATCCCTGAGTTGTGCTCGGGGTGTGACAAGTGCCTGCCTCCGGTGTGCCCCGTCGACTGCATCTACGAGGACCCCGACTGGACCCCCGCATCTGATGAGTGGTGGCAGGAGCCCCTCACCGCCGACGTCTACTGACCGGCATCTAGGCTTTCGGCCATGACCGCTCCGATCATGCCTGGTGCCGAACCATTCTCCGCTGACGGTGGGCCCTACGGCGTCCTCGTCGTACATGGCTTCACCGGCAACCCCCAGTCGATGCGCCCGCTGGCCGAGGCCTTCGCCCAGGCAGGCTTCACCGTTGAGCTGCCGCTGTTGCCTGGCCATGGCACGTCCCTCGACGACATGCTCGAGACCACGTGGGACGACTGGTCCTCCGCGGCCGACGCCGCGTATGCCGAGCTCGCGGCGCGCTGTCAGAAGGTCGTTGTCGCGGGCTTGTCGATGGGTGGCACGCTCACGCTATGGCTGGCCAGCCGACACCCCGAGATCGCCGGCATCGTCTGCATCAACGGCGCGGCTGAGCCTCCTGGGCAGGCCATGATCGACATGATGCAGATGACCCTCGACCAGGGGACCGCGGTCGCGCCGGCCATCGGCAACGACGTCGCGGATCCTGATGTCGACGAGCTGGCCTACGACGGACTCCCGGTGGCGCAACTGCTGTCGCTGCTGCACGCGCAGGTCGGGCTCGGCCCCAAGATCGCCGACATCGCCGTGCCCGCGCTGGTCTTCACCAGCCGCCAGGACCACGTTGTCCCCCCGACGAGCAGCGAGTGGCTGGTCGCCAACATCGGTGGCCCCGTCGAGCACGTCTGGCTGGAGAAGTCGTTCCACGTGGCCACCATCGACCTCGACAAGGACGAAATCTTCCAGCGTTCCACCGAGTTCGCGGCCAAGGTCACCGCCGGCTGAGCCGTCGACGGGTCCTCAGGCGAAGGGCTCAGGCGACCGGTTGGATTTCGACGTCGTCGTGTCCGCTCCTGGGCGTGAGGATCCCTGCGATGAGGTACCCGAACGTGGCGACGGCACCGGCGGCGAACACAAGGTTGTAAACGAACAGCCGCGCCATGTTCCACTGATCGTCGTTGCCCAGGTCGGCGAACCCGACGACGAGAGAAGCGACGGCGATGACCCCACAAACCGCCGCGGTGGCGAGTCGGCGGCGGCGCCGGTCGGTGTTCGGGACCCGGATTGCTCGAGCGATCCGAGTGCGTTGGGTCACGGCGACCGTTGCCGCCAGCGCGATCAGGACCACGCCGGGGTAGGTGCCGAGCGCCGGGATGGCAGCCAGCCCGGCGACGAGAAGTGCGCCGACCGTGAGATTGAGCGCGAAGCTGGACTGACGTTCGTTCATGAAGCTCTCCAATCGATAACGGGGGAGGGTGACGACGAGGTCGACGGTCGTGCGGGCCCAACCGGCGGCGGGACCGCGGTCTCTGATGACGTCGGCATGCGCTTGGACGAGGTCATCCCGGTAGCGGGATCGAAAGTCCAAGGGGTAGAGCAGCGTGACCGCGCGGTAGATGCGGTGGCCGGCCATCTCACGCGAGCCCGGGTCGGAGGTTGGATCGGGTGATGGCGACGAGCCCCGCGAGACGGTCGGACTCGGCTCGGCAGACGCGGACGCCGAGTCCGGTGATTCGGTAGTACCGGCGCCGCTGGTCGTCGTCGTCGGGTCGTCGGTCGGACTCTTCGGCGAGGCCGGCATCGACCAGCCGCTTGAGGGTGCCGTACAGGGTGGCCGGGCACATGCAGGAGTTCCTCACCGCATCTGTGTCTTCACCCCAGGTCTATGCGATCCGACTGCGCAAGTAGTTTCGTCGTGGTCCCTCAGTCGCAGCAGGAGTCGCGCCAGCCACATGACCGGCAGCGGTAGTGGGCGTGTTCGGGGGCCATCTCCCCGGTGCACTGAGGGCATTCGCTGAAGATTGC
>JBPCMH010000380.1:0-3942 GCA_051002495.1 Acidimicrobiales bacterium | reverse complement strand
ACTTTGTTCAAGCTGATCACCGGAGCCGAGCAGCCGGACGGAGGCGAGATCAAGGTGGGGCCGACGGTCAAGCTCGGCTTCGTGGATCAGAGCCGCGACGACCTCGACCCCAAGAAGAACGTCTGGGAGGAAGTCTCGGGCGGGCACGACATCTTCCGATTCGGCAAGCACGAGATCGGCACGCGGGCCTATGTCGGCGCCTTCAATTTCAAGGGTACCGACCAGCAGAAGAAGGTCGGGCAATTATCGGGCGGTGAGCGCAACCGCGTCCATCTGGCCAAGATGCTCAAGGAGGGCGGCAATGTCCTGCTGCTCGACGAGCCGACCAACGATCTCGACGTCGACACCCTCCGTGCCTTGGAGGAAGCCATCCTCAACTGGGACGGATGCGTGCTAGTGGTGAGCCACGATCGGTGGTTCCTTGATCGCATCGCTACCCCCGTGCTGGCCTTCGAGGGCGACTCCCAAGTTCGGTGGTACGAGGGCAACTTCTCCGACTACGAAGTCGATCGACGCAAGCGGCTCGGGGCCGACGCGGAACAACCCCATCGCATCAAATACAAGCCGCTCGTCCGCAGTTAAGCGCTAGCCGCCGTCGTGGTCCCTTAGGCTCGCCGACATGCCCACGGACCCCGCGCCGATTCCAGAGAGTCGCGTGGTTCTTAGACAGATCGAGGCTGGAAACTCGGCCATGTGCGCGCACTGCGGATCGCAGGTCAAGTTCGCGGCCAGGTCACACCTGAAGCAGGTCATCGCCAACGTCTATATCGACGGCTCGTGGAATCGCGTCGAGCACTATCACGAGGACTGCTACACCGAGGCCGAGCGACCGTACGGCCTTGTCGACTGAACTGCTCAGTGGATGGTCACCGTGCCAGCGGTGCCATCGACGGTGACGGTCGCACCGTCACGGATGCGCCTCGTGCCATCGATCACCGACACCACACACGGGATCCCGAGTTCCCGGGCCACGATGACGGCATGGCTGATCTGGGCTCCGACGTCGACGACGACCGCTCCCGCGGTGACGAAGAGCGGCGTCCACGCCGGATCGGTGATCGGGGCCACGAGTATGTCTCCCGGCTCGAGGCCGCGTGGGTCATCCGGCGACAGCACAACGCGGGCGCGGCCAGTGTGCTGACCGGAACACCCGGGTATGCCGACGAGCGAATCCCCTGAGACGGCTGCATCGACGGCCACGCTTCCGCGCTTCACCCACTCCTCGATCGGTGGAACCCGCCCGTCGACAATGAACGGAGGCTCGAGGTCTTGGAGCACTCCGTATTGGGCCACTCGCTCCCGCACCAACGAACGGAAGGCATCGGGATCGGCGAGGAACGCGTCGTACTCATCGTCGGCGAGCATCCCGAAGTCGTCGACCCGCTCGAAGTGGCCAGCCTCGACCATCCTTCGGCCGATCTCTCGGAAGCCCAATCGCGCCTCGTGGACGAATTTGATGACCGTGGTCTTGCTCCGTTCGCGCCCGGCTAGAAAGAGCTGGGCGGCATTGACGGCGGCCAGGAACTGGCCCTGCACCTCCGGCGCGGCCGCCAGGGCCTCACCGACTTGCGACGCGATGGCCTGGCGGGCAGCAGCCTTGGCCTCCCACTGCTCTTGCGGTTGGGCACCATCGGGTGCGTGGCGCATCCGATCGATGGCAGCCAGGGCCAAGCTTGGGTTCGTCCCCCAGGTCGGAGCGCGCATCTCCCATTCGTTCGGCCCCCGCGATCCGAACCGGTCAAGAAACTCGTCGAATGCGGCGACGAACTTCTCAACATCGCCGGCCTGTCGCAGGCGCTCGTCGAGGCCCTTGACCCCAGCGTCGAACGCGGCCGTCAGCGAATCAGACGACCGCACCTGGCGGCTCAGCTCCCACATCGTCCACGACGGCGCGGCAGAGTCGACGTCGCCGAGCCCAGCGACCAGCTGCATCGGGAGGGTGGCATCGCCGACCTCGTTGCACACGGCCTGGATGATCCAGAGCGGCACCGTCGAGCAGTAGCTAATGAAGATGTGCCGAGCGAAGAGGTGTCGGAACTCGGTCATGTGGCTGCGAGCCCAGGCCAGGATCTCCTCGCTGGCCATGGAGCCGAGGTCGGGCCGGGCCGCGACCAGATCGTCAACCTTGCGCTGATCATCCAGGAGCTCCGGGAGTTCGTTCTGGGTGAGGATCCACCCCATCGTCTGCTCGATAGCCGCGGTCCGGGCCGGGTTCTCGTCGGTGGGCTGAGCGGCATACGGTGGCGCGGAAGAGGTTCCGAACAGGCTCTGGTCCATGAGCTCTGGCGTCAAGCCCGGCGTGCGAACCGCGAATACCCTCGACAACGAAACGTTCAGGTACGCGTAGCCGCCGAAGCAGCCGAGCGTCTCGATGTTTTCGGGATCAAACTCATCACGAGTGAAGGCGCCAAAGCGCTCAAAGGCGTCCCGCCAGCCCTGCTCCGATCCCGGGATGGCGCCAAGAGTCCACGACAACGGCGCGACCGCCTCGGGGAAGACCTCGCCGACGTTGCCCCTGGTGTAGATCGGATACCGCTGGCTTGGCTCGTTGTCGACGACCCACATCTTGTCCGACACTTTCAACTCCCGTCCCCCGCGCTGCGGGTTGTGTCTCTGTTCGGCAAGTAGTAGCACGTCGAGCGTGTCCGGTTCACCGTTGGTCGTGTTGATCCATGGCTCGATGGACCGCGCCTCGTCGTTTGGCAAGGTCACCCGCCGCCTCCACGCCGCCGGTCACGACACGATGGCCTACGACCGTCGCGGGTACGCATCCGCGGTCACGCTCGAGCCAGCCAAGGCCCTCATGGACCACGTCGACGACCTCTGGAGCGTCGTCGAGAGCCACCCGATCGTCGTCATCGGCCACAGTTACGGCGGAGATGTGGCGCTTCTCGCCGCCGCGACCCGGCCCGAACAAGTCCTCGCCGTGGCTGCTTACGAGACACCGATGCCGTGGATGCCGTGGTGGCCAGCCGACACCGCGGGAGGCCAGGCGTTGTCCGCTGCTGCCGACCCGGACGGAGTAGCAGAGCGGTTCATGCGTCGAGTCATCGGTGACCGGCTGTGGGAACGGCTCCCCGAGCGGACCCGCGCCGCACGTCGCGCCGAGGGGCCGGCGTTGGTCTCAGACATGCAGACCATCCGCTCCGGTACACCGATCGACCTCACGGCTATCGAGTGCCCGGTGGTCGCCGCTCGAGGAAGCGCGAGCGTGGGCCATCACCGGGAGACCGCGGCCCGGCTAGCCGAGGCGACCAAGCACGGGGAACTGTTCGAAATCGACGGCGCAGAGCACGGCGCGCATAACAGCCACCCCGATGAGTTCGCCGACCTAGTGCTGCTCGCTATCGAGCGCGGCATGGCCAGAAGGGCCAAGGCCCGCGACTAGGCGCGGACCGACGTGAGTCGGTCTATGACGGCCTCGGCGTCGGCCACGAACTGCCGGACCAGATCGCCAGCCGGCACGAGATCGTGGATGGCGCCGACACCCTGGCCGGCGGGGAAGAACTCGCGCTCGGGGTCCACGTCATCGGCCGACTCGTCGCGACCGAGATGGAATACGCCGTCCTGGATGGCCCGTCCGGCCTGCATTGGGAAGGCCACCAACTCGTCCGGGTGCTCCTCGAAGTACTGGGTGTAGGAGTTGCGCACCACTCGGCAGGTCTTGCCGGTATAGGCCCGGCTCACGATCGTGCCGTCCTCGCCGAGGTTGACGAGCGTGTCCTTGTAGCCGCGCACAGCCCGCGCCTCGGGTGTGGCAATGAAGCGGGTGCCGACCCAGACACCGTCGGCGCCGAGGGCCAGGGCCGCGGCCAGGCCGCGGCCGTCGAAGATGCCGCCGGCGGCCACGACCGGCACCTTGTCACCAACGGCACCAACGATCTGGGGCACCAGGGGCATCGTGGCTACCTGGCCGGTGTGGCCGCCGGCCTCGGTTCCCTG
>JBPCMH010000379.1:0-7982 GCA_051002495.1 Acidimicrobiales bacterium | reverse complement strand
GAGAAGGGACAGGTCACCATCCCGAAGGGGCTGCGGGACGAGCTCGGCATCGGCGCAGGCACCGAGGTCGAGTTCGAGCGCCGCGACGATGTGATTGTCGTCCGCAAGGTCGAGGGGCTCACGCGTGGTCGCGCGCTCGCCGAACGCCTTCGGGGTCGTGGCGATGTGGCCATGACAACCGACGAGATCATGGCGCTGACGCGAGGCGGCTGAGGTGGCATTCGGCACGCTCGTCGACAGCAACGTGCTGTTGGACATCCTCACGGAAGACGACACGTGGTCGGCGTGGTCCGCCGACGCGCTGGCACACGCCGCCGAGGCCGGACCGCTCTATGTCAACCCGATCGTCTACGCCGAGGTCTCGGTTCGGTTCTCGACGGTGGAGGCGCTCGAGGATGCGCTCCCGTCGCAGGACTACCGCCGCGAGTCCATCCCGTGGGCGGCTGCGTTCCTGGCGGGCAAGGCCTTCCGGGACTACCGGCGGAATCACGGAGCGAAGACCTCAACCCTCCCGGATTTCTTCATCGGTGCCCACGCGGCTGTCGCCGACTTCGCGCTCTTGACCCGCGACACTGGCCGCTACCGCATCTACTTTCCCACCGTCGACCTCATCACGCCGACACCGGGCGACACTCGCTGACACGGCGTCAGCTTGACGCCGCGGCCGCTATCCGTCGGTGATGCTGGCCGACGACGTCGTCTTCATGCGGAGGGTCAGACGTTGATGGGCCCCGTCGAGGTGAGCGGCCAGTGCCGGCCCGACGACGGAGGCGCCGGAGATGATGAGCATGCGGTGCCTCCTGGTTCGGGTCGATGCGAACCTACCGCTCGGGGCTAGGGTCAGCGCCAGGACGAGCGGGGGAGACGTTCAAATGGAATCGGTCAAAGGTAAGATCGCCGTGGTCACCGGTGGCGGCCCCGGCATGGGCCGGGCATGGGTTCGCCAGTTGGCTGCGGAGGGGTGTGCGGTCGCCACGTGCGATCTGAACGCCGAGGCGGTGGAAGAGACAGCCAAGCTGGCCATCTCTGGCGCGCCCGCCTCCACTCGGGTCACCCATCACGTGTGCGATGTTGCCGACGAAGCTCAGGTCGACCGGTTCCGCGACGAGGTGGTCAGCCAGCACGAGACGACCTTCGTGAACCTGGTCTTCAACAACGCGGGCATCGGCGGCGGCGGCAGCTTTGTCACCGGGAGTCGCGAGGAGTGGGAGAAGACCTTCGCCGTCTGCTGGACGGGCGTCTACAACTGCAGCCGGGCCTTCGTGCCTCTGCTTGTTGCAGGGCCTGAGGGCTATCTGATCAACACGAGCAGCGTGAACGGCTTCTGGGCCTCACTCGGACCGGGTGTTCCGCACACCTCCTACAGCGCAGCGAAGTTCGCGGTGAAGGGCTTCAGCGAGGCGCTGCTCGAAGACTTCAGGGTGCACGCGCCCCACGTGAAAGTAGCGGTGGTCATGCCCGGCCACATCGGCACCGACATTATCGCCAACACCCGTCGTGCCCTCGGCCAACCCCAGCCGGATGAAATGACCGAGGCCCAACTCGAGACAGCGAAGGCCGATCTGGTGTCGCGCGGCATGCCCGTCGGGGAAGCAACGCTCGACGACGTGCGCAAGTTGCTGCAGCAGATGTGGGACGGGTTCCGCAACAACGCGCCGATGACCAGCGAGGAGGCCGCCACGGTCATCCTCAACGGCGTGCGGACCGGCGCATGGCGGATCCTCGTCGGCGCTGACGCCGTTGCCCTCGACGAACAGGTGCGGGCCGACCCGGAGCGCGCCTACGGCATGAACCTGCACGAGACGCTCGGCGCACTTCGTCAATCCATCAACGCCGACGCTGACCAGAGTTAATCGATGACCGTCAGCGTCGTGACCGGCGCCAACTCCGGCATTGGTCGGGCCACGGCCATCCACCTCGCGGCGAATGATCATCAGGTGTACGGCACCGTCCGCGACCCCGGGCGGGCAGGGAAGCTCCAGAACATGGCCGCCGAGGCCGGGGTGGAGGTCAACCTCGTCACTCTCGACGTGGCTGACGACGACTCGGTGCGCCGTGGCTTCGACGAGATCCTGGAGCGCGCCGGTCGTGTCGACGTGCTGGTTAACAACGCGGGCGTGGGGGGCAACGCGGTGGTGGAGGAGACCACGCCGGAGGAGATCCTCGACGCGGTCAACGTCAACGTCAACGGTGCCATCCGCTGCTTGAAGCAGGTGCTGCCCAGCATGCGGGAGCGGGGCTCGGGCGCCATCGTGAACATCACCTCGGTCGCGGGCCGTTTCGGCGCTGTCGCCCAGGCGCCCTACGTCGCGTCGAAGTGGGCGTTCGAAGGGATCAGCGAGCAACTGGCCCAAGAGCTGGCTCCGTTCGGGATCCGCGTTGTGATCGTCGAGCCCGGAGTCACGAAGTCGGCCATCTTTGCCAAGAACACCGAGATGCCGAACACGTCTGGGGCCTACGACGATCAATACCGGAAGATGTTCAACTTCTACGCCGCAGGCGTCACCAACGCCACCGACCCGTTCGAGGTTGGCGCGGTGATCCACGAGGCCATCACCACCGACAAGCCCCGTCTCCGATGGGCCTGCTCGTGGGGTGGTCAGGAGATCATCGCCGGTCGAGAAAAGATGACCGACGACGACTGGCTCGAGCTGGGCCGCATCACCGACGACGTCGCGTACAACGCGAAGTTCCTCGACCTGTTCGGCATCGACCTCTCGCTGGAGTGAGGCGCCACCGTTCGCGGTAGTAGCCGCTGACGGCGAGTTTGAGACCGCCGTTGAGTGAGTCATCGCGCCGGGACTCACGCGGCAACAGCACGCGCGAGACTGCCGGTCATGACCACGTTCGATCTTGCCGACGCGGTGCTACCGGTTCGCCCGGCCGTGCGTGCTGAGCTCGAGCGGGAGTGGACGCGGTTGGCTCAGCCTGGCGCGTGGTTCACTGGCGCAGAACGAGTGGCGATGGCGGCCGAGGCCAGGGCGGCCCTAACCATGACCGAGGCGGGCTCCGGCCTTCCGGACGTAGTCGTTGAGGTGGCCCAAGCGGTGGCCACCGACGCCATGCACATCCGGCGGGACTGGGTGGAGGACGTGGTCGGGCGCGGCGTACGAGTCGAGGCATACACCGAGGTGGTTGGCGTGGTGTCGCGACTCTGTGCGGTCGACACCTACGTCAAGGGTGTGGGCGCGACCGAGGTGACGCTGCCGGAGGAGCCGGCCAACGGGAAGCCAAGCCACGAAACCAACCCGGAAGTGACTCAACGAGAGGCGTTCGTGCCGACCGCGGTCTCCGACAACGCGCCGTACGCCCTGAGCGCGGCCATCGGGGAAGCAGAGGCGATGCTGTCGCTGCACGGCCCGATCTACCTCACGCTTGAACAGATGGGCGACCTCCATCACCAGTCGGAGCTATCGAGGGTGCAGATCGAGTTTGTCGCGGCGCACACCTCGTGGTTGAACGATTGTTTCTATTGACTCTTTGCCCATGCCGGCATGCTCCGTGCGAGCGCCAAGCAGACAGAAACCGAGGTCGATCTGCGAGCGATCGCCCACGATGATGTCGACCCGGTGATCGAGTGGGGCGTCGAGCTGCGCCAGTTCGCCACCGCCTTGACCCGCGGTGACGGTGTGGCCGATGCCCGAGCCGCGCTGGTTGCGGCGGCATCACCGGAGGCCGCTGAACGGGCAGCCGGTGTCATCGCAAACTTCCAGATGATGAACCGCATCCTCGATGCGACGGGCTGTCCGGTGCACGCCCGGATGCATCCGATGGCGCCTCTCCTCGACGTCGAATGGGACGATCCGTCCCGCCGTTGATCACCGCTCATCGCGGGGGAGTCGGCCATGGTCGGTGGCACTCACCAGGGCTTTCCCGCCCGGAAAGTTCGGGTTTCGAACCACTGTGCCGATAGGATGGGTGGTGCTGAGCCAGATTGACTGGCTTCGCGGGTCAACCTCTGTGTGTTCCTCGAGTGTCGTGGATGGAAGCGGAGGCCGACCACCACGATGCACGAGAAGCGAGATGGATGACAACGTTCAAAGAATTGGGCCTATGCGGCCCGTTGGTTGACGCCCTCGAGCGGGAGGGCATCACCGAGCCCTTTCCTATCCAGGCGCTGACCGTCGCCGACGCCCTCGAAGGGCGCGATGTTTGTGGCAAGGCCCGCACCGGTTCGGGCAAGACCTTGGCCTTCGGGCTTCCTATGCTGCAGCGCCTCAGCGAGATGGGCGACCGCAAGGGCATCGGCGGGCTGATCTTGGTGCCGACCCGGGAGCTGGCTGGCCAGGTGCTCGATGTCCTGAAGCCGCTCGGCGAGGCGATCGGGTTGACCGTCGCGTCGTTCTACGGCGGCACCAACATCGACGACCAAATCAGTGCCGTGAAGAACGGCGTTGATGTGGCCGTCGCCACCCCGGGCCGGCTCATCGACCTCATCGACCGCAAGGCGGTGTCGCTGCGCGACGTTCGCATCGTGGTCGTCGACGAGGCTGATCGCATGGCCGACATGGGGTTCCTGCCCCAGGTCGAATGGGTGATGCGCAAGCTCGGCGAGACCAAGCCCCAGGGCCTGCTGTTTTCGGCCACCCTCGACGGGCAGATCGATGTGCTGGTCCGCGACTACCTCACCGATCCGGTCCGTCACGAGGTCGAGTCGACCTCGGTGACCGTCGAAGAGATGGTGCATCGGTTCCTGAAGGTCCATGAGATGGACCGGGTTCGTGTTGTCGCTTCGATCGCCAACGGCGTGAGCCGCACCATCGTGTTCGTTCGCACCAAGCGCATGGCCGACCGCCTCACGGGCGAGCTCGAGCGGGAAGGCGTCAAGGTCTCGGCCCTGCATGGCGACCTCCGTCAGAGCGCCAGAGAGCGTTCATTGCGGAAGTTCTCCAAAGGCTCCCATGAGATCCTGGTCGCGACCGACGTCGCCGCCCGCGGGATCCACGTTGACGACGTTGATGTCGTCATCCACTTTGACCCGCCCGAAGACCACAAGGCCTACCTGCATCGATCGGGTCGGACGGCCCGGGCCGGCCAGGACGGCGTGGTCGTCACGTTCGTACTTTGGAACCAGATCCTTGAGGTCGAGAAGCTCCAGAAGCGGCTTCGGCTCAAGGATGAGCCGATCGTTGAGGTTTTCTCCAATGACCCCCGTTTGGCCGACCTAACTCGGTTCGGCGAGGGTGAGGAGAACGAACAGGCGGCTTCCTAAGCCGCCGCTGCATGATGGCGCCGCTCCCGTTCTGGGAACGGTGCCACTACCGACCTGAGGAGGTCCATGGCTGTCAACGCACAAGAAGATGTGATCTTGGTTGAAGGGGTCGTCACCGAAGCGCTCCCCAATCTCAACTTCAAGGTCGAACTGGAGAACGGGCACCACGTGCTCGCTCACCTTGCTGGCCGCATGCGACGCAACCGCATTCGCGTGCTCATTGGTGACAAGGTTCAGGTCGAGGTCTCGGCCTACGACCTCAACCGCGGCCGCATCGTTTACCGATTTAAGTAGAAGTTTCAAGCAGTCGCTTTAGCTTAGGTAGAAGCTGTACGAACGACCAACGGTCGACCGTCAACGAGCGGGCTCCTGTCGCCTGACCTCGTTGACGGCATGACCGGGTCCTTTCTCCCCGACCACGTGAGCCCGGGCCAGCGTTGGCCCGATGTCCTCGGCCAGGTTCACCCCATTGATGGTGTCCCAGGTCGATTCGGCCACCGCCCGACGCCCGTCGTCATCGAGATCTCCGAACATCCGGTAGAACGACCCCGGATCGGTCTCCGCCGCCCTGCATAGGGCCAAGAATCGGGTCACGAACCACGACCTCAGCCGATCCGAGCGGCCCGGGCGCGACGGTGGCCGCCCGAAGGCGGCCACCGGATCGATCGTGCGTTGGCGCCGGAGCGCCAGATTTAGCTGGCGGCCAGCAACTCGTGGGCGTCGGCGCCGGTCGAGGGATGGCGGAGCTTCGACATCGCCCGCTGCTCGATCTGCCGGATCCGCTCCCGGGTCAGGTTGAAGTGCTCGCCGACCTCATCGAGGGTGCGGGGCTCGCCCCGGTCGAGACCGAAGCGGAGGCGAAGGATCTCGCGCTCCCTGGGCTCGAGGCGGGTGAGGAGCTTCTCGATCTCGCCGCCCATAAGGGTAGAGGCCACCTCATCGAAGGGGCTTGACGCGTTCGGGTCGGCCACGAGCTCGCCGAGCTCGGTGTCGGACTCCTCGCCGAGGGTCTCCGACAGCGACCGAGTGTCGGCGCCGTAGCGGATGACCTCGACAAGCTCCTCCTCGGTCATGTCGGTTTCCTTGGCTAGCTCGGACAGCTTGGGGCTGCGGCCGAGCTCGGCTTCCAGACGCTCGCGGGCCTTCTGCACTCGGGTGAGCTGATCGCCAGCGTGGACGGGCAGGCGAATGGTGCGACCCGAGTTGGCGATGCCGCGGGTGATGGCCTGGCGGATCCACCAAGTGGCGTAGGTGGAGGATTTGAAACCCTTGCGCCATTCGAACTTCTCCACCGCGTGCATCAGGCCAAGGTTGCCCTCCTGGACCAGGTCGAGCAGCGGCAGCCCGGACGACTGGTACTTCTTGGCGATAGACACCACGAGGCGCAGGTTGGCGTTGATGAAGGTCTGGGTGGCGTCCTCGCCGCCCCGGATGGCGTTGCGGAGCTGGCGCCGACGGGTCGGGGTGATCTTGCCACCCTCGGCCAGTTCGGTGCGCGCCGCGTTGCCCTCCTCGATCGTCTGGGCCAGGTGGACCTCGTCGTCCTTGGTGAGGAGGTCGTGCTTGCCGATGTCGTCGAGGTAGAGGCGGACCAGGTCCTCCTCAGTCTCGGCGTCGCGTCGCTTCCGGGGTGCCGCACTAGCCAACGGTGGTGCTCCTTACATAGGGGTGATGCTCATTCGGTGGGCGGGCGGTCCGCCGATCACAGTTCATCGAGAATTGCTTCAGCAACGGCTCAACGGCAGATGTTCCCAGATCTTGACCGCGCGGCGCCAACCGTGGGGGGATTTGAGGTCGAAATCGGACGAATAGGTCAAGAACGTTCGAAGTAGGCCGGCTGACAGGTCTGCGGTGGTGCTCGGGCGTCTGCAAGTAGACATCAATCGTAGCGTGATTGGCCCTCGGAGTCACCCATATTTTCCTGGGGATTGCTCACAAAAAGGGGCCGGAATGCCACAATTGGTGGTGAACGGTGGTCGCCGAGCAGCCAGGATCGTGCGGGCGGCGCCGCTAGCCTGACCGCGTGAGCCGCACCCCCCGAGTCCGCATCGCTCCGTCGCCGACCGGCTACTTCCACGTCGGCACGGCCCGGACGGCCCGTTCGAACTGGCTGGTCGCCCGCCAGACCGGCGGCGCCTTCGTGGTGCGCATCGAGGACACCGACCAGGCCCGCCACGTGGAAGACGCGGTGGCCGGCATCGAGGACATGCTCCGCTGGCTCGGTCTGACCTGGGATGAGGGGCCCACCTTTCAGTCGGCGTTGGCCGACCGGCACCTCGCCGCGGCCGAGCGGCTGTGGGAGGGCGGCCACCTGTACGCGTGTGATTGCTCGCCGGAGCAGGTCCAGACCCGGACCAAGGGCAACGCCACGCCGGGCTATGACCGCCATTGCCGTGATCGTGGCCTCGACCGAGGCGAGGGCAGGCTGCTGCGCTTTCGGGTGCCGCAGGAGGGCGGGGCTGAGGTGGTGCACGACTTGGTGCGGGGCGAGCCGACTTTTGCCCACGACGTGCTCGACGACTTCTCCGTCGTTCGAGCTAACGGCACGCCGCTGTTCCTTCTGGCGAATGTGGTCGACGACCTCGAAGGTGGGATCACCCACGTCATTCGGGGCGACGACCACCTGGCGAACACCCCGAAGCAGCAGCTGCTGTGGCGGGCCCTCGACGGCGGCGACCTCCCGATCTACGCCCATCTCCCGATGCTCGTCGATGAGCAGCGCAAGAAGCTGTCGAAGCGCAAGGGCCACCAAGTCGAGATGGAGGAGTAC
>JBPCMH010000378.1:0-6977 GCA_051002495.1 Acidimicrobiales bacterium | reverse complement strand
GTTGTCCACAGTCCATCCACAAGAAAGGCGGTCTCGTCCCCAGGAAGATCCCGGTTGTTGTCCACAGGGTCGGAGGCGCACGCTGTCGGTGGGAGAGTGCCGATGAATGTTCCTGCGAGTGCCTTGGCCATCGAGTTGCGGCGGCGGCGTGCCGGGCGCGCCGAGTTGATCGCGTCGATCGAGCACCTCACCCAAGAGACCTGGGTGCCGTCCGCGCTGGCCCAGACGCCGACGCCGTACCTGGTGCTGGCCGCGGTGTCGCTCGATCGCCGAGCCCGCTTGGCGGCTCGCCTCGCTACGAGCGGCGCAGGCGACGGGTGACCGACTTGGCGCCGTCGGTCGCGGCCTGACCAGCCTTGCCCGCGGTGTTCTTGGCGACCTGGCCGGCTTGGGCCGCCTTCTCCTTGGTCTTGTCGAGAGCGCGAGCGGCCCACGCGTACTCGGTGCCGAGGATGGCGAACCCGATGACGACCACCACGATCCCAGGGCCGGGCAGGACCAGCATGGCCAGTCCGAGGAGCACGAAGGCACCCCCGATCACGCTGATGGCTATTCGCTTGCCGCTGCGGGCAACGAACTGGACGATCTCAATCGGTTTGACCACGTGACTCACCCTCTCGTCCTTGAGTCTTACTGACCCGGCGTCGGCGTGCTGCGTTACCGGTTACCCGTCTGACGGCCTGATGTCGGCAGTCACGGCCGCGCCCTGATAGCGGTCGAGGACCGCGCTCGCATCGTGGCGCGGATCAACGGTGAGACCCGCGCCGAGACCCCACCGTGATGTCACGTCGGCGAGTGGTTCGCCGGTCATGACGGATCCGGCCTGCGCGGCCGCGCCGGTCCGAACCGCTTCATCGGTGTCGGCGATGATGACGGCCTGGTCGAGGAGGTCGGCGGCGCGTTGTCGGTAGGCGACCGAACGAGCGCCGCCGCCGACGAGATAACGACGACCATGCACTGTCGCACCGGCTGCGCTGAGGTGGCCGATGCCGCGGATCAGCCCGACGAGAACGCCATCGTGGGCAGCTAGCGCGATCTGCGCCGCGGTGGTGCCATTGGTCAAACCGTGGATCGCCCCAGACGCGTCGGGGAGGTTGGGAGTGCGCTCGCCGTCGAAGTAGGGCACGAACCAGACCGAGCCCGGATCACTAGCCGCGCCGAGCGCCATGTCGGCAAAGGTCGAAGCGTCACGGCCGACCCACCTGGCGACCGTGTCGGTGACCTTCGTGGCGTTGAGCGTGCACACCAACGGGAGAAAGCCGCCGTCAGCGTCGGCGAAGCCCGCAACCAAGCCGGATGGGTCATGGGTCGCCGTGGTCGAAACGGCGAAAGCCGTGCCCGACGTTCCAAGCGAGATCGCCACATCGCCGGGTTGCATGCCCAGACCCAGCGCGGCGGCCATGTTGTCGCCCGTGCCCGGGCCAACGAGCACCGCCGGCGAGAGCCCGAGCGCCGCGGCGGCGTCGGGGACCAGCGTTCCGATGGCGGTGGTCGGCCCGACGACGGTGGGCAGCCGCGCCAGCCAGTCGCCGGGACCCGCGGCCAACTCGAGGAGCCGAACGTGGGTCTCGCCGCTGCTCGGGTCGAACCATCCTGTGCCGGAGGCGTCTCCCCGATCCGTGGCGCTCGCTCCGGTTAGCCGCCGGTTCAGATACTCGTGCGGGAGGAGAACTGTGGCGGCCTTCGACAGGGTCTCCGGCTCGTGTTCGGCCACCCATGCCAGCTTGGTGATGGTGAACGCGGCGACCGGGACGCTTCCCGTGAGCGCGGCCCATTCGTTCGCGCCGATGGCCTCAACGAGACGGGCGGATTGGGGTGCCGAGGTCGTGTCGTTCCAGAGCTTGGCTGGACGGAGTGGTTCGCCGTCGGCGCCGAGTAGCACCAGGCCGTGCTGTTGGCCGGCCACCGACAGCCCAACCACGTCGCTCCGGTGGTCGCCGAGTTGGTCCATCGCCTCGACTAACGCGGACCACCACGCGCGCGGGTCTTGTTCTGAGGTTGGCGGCGAGCAAGGCGGGTGCGCCGACGAGCCGGTCGCGACCAACATGCCGGTGTCGAGGTCGCGCGCTTCCACCTTGGTCGACTGGGTCGAGGAGTCGACGCCCACAACCAGCCGGCGGCTCACGTGGCGCGGTCGATGTGGCGGTTGACCAAGTTCTCGAGTGCCTCGTGCCGCCCGCTCACCGCGACCGGTTCGTGCCCGACCAACTGCGCGTCGTGCAACTCTTGAAGAGTGACCTCGCCGTCGAGGATCTCGCTTCGGTTCGCCCATCCGGCGTAGCGGTCGGCTCGGCGCCGATCGATCTCCCCGTCCTCGAGGATGGATGCGGCGGCGAGCAGCGCTCGGGCCATGGTGTCCATGCCGCCGATGTGACCGTGGAAGAGGTCGTCCCGGGCGATCGACTGGCGGCGGAGCTTGGTGTCGAACAGCAGACCACCCGTGGTGAACCCGCCTCCCCGCAAGATCTCGAGCATGCCGAGGGTCATCTGCTCGACCGACTTCGGGAACAAGTCGAGGTCCCAGCCCAACCGGTCGTCGCCCGCGTTGGCGTCGATCGATCCGAAGATGCCGTGGGTGACCGCGGTCGCCACCTCGTGATGGAAGTCGTGGCCGGAGAGGGTGGCGTGGTTCACCTCGATGTTGACCTTGATCTCGTTCTCGAGGCCGTAGCGTTTGAGGAAGCCGTAGACGGTGGCCACGTCGTGGTCGTACTGGTGCTTTGTCGGCTCCATCGGCTTCGGCTCGATGAGGAGCGTCCCCTCGAACCCGATGGCGTGCTTGTGCTCGACGACCATCGTGAGGAACCGGCCGAGTTGGTCGAGTTCGCGCTTCATGTCGGTGTTGAGGAGCGTCTCGTAACCCTCGCGCCCGCCCCACAGCACGTAGTTGGCGCCGCCGAGGCGGTGCGTTGCCGCCATGCAGTGCGCGACCTGGGCGGCCGCGTATTGGAACATCGCCGGATCCGGGTTGGTGGCGGCACCGGCCATGAACCGAGGGTGGGTGAACGCGTTGGCCGTTCCCCAGAGCAGTTTGGTGCCGGTGCGCTCCATGTGGGCCGCCGCCTCGTCGACCATCTCGTCGAGGTTGCGGGCCGACTCGGCGAAGGTGGCGCCGGGCGGCGCGATATCGACATCGTGAAATGAGAAGAACGGTGCGCCGAGTTTGTCGAAGAACTCGAAGGCGGCCCGCATTTTCAGCTTGGCCGCGGCTTTGGGGTCGAGCGCGGCCGCCGCGCCGCTCGCGGTCGCCCGGTTCCACGGACGGTCGAAGGTGCCGGCACCGAAGATGTCGGATCCGTCCCATGCGAAGGAGTGCCAGTAGCACACGCCGAATCGGAGGTGCTCGGCCATGGTGCGGCCCAGCACGACGCGATCCTGGTCGTACCACCGGAATGCCAGCGGGTCGTCGGAGTCGGGGCCGCGATAGGTGACGCGCTCGATGTCTGGGAAGAACGGTTCGTGGGAAGCCGATGTGCTCACGCGTGGTCTCCGTGGTGGACGTGTCCTCCAGATGGTCTCACGCGAGGCGGGGCGGCGACGCGGTGCGTCAGGCGGTGACGGGGTCGCCGTGGCGATCGATGCCGCACAGGCGACGCCAACCGGGCGGGACGTGACCGGCGCGGAGCACGCCGCCGTCGATCAGCGTGCGCACGACGGGGCGGGTGGCCTGGTGCCGGAGCGCCACCCGTTCGGGGGCCGCCTTGGCCGCCTTCCACGTCTTCCAAGTAGGCAGACCGGCCGCGGCATACACGCCCGGATGGACGATCGTGTCGAACATTCCCTGGATCAGCAGCGGGGCGACGAACTTCACAGCCAGTCGGTCGCTCATCGTCGCCCGCTCCCACACCTCGGGGAGCACAGTGCGGGCAAAGGACAGGTGCCTGGCCTCTTCCATGCGGTGGTACTTGTTCACCTGCTGGATGTACGGGTCGGTGTCGGGGTGCTCACCGGCCAGCTTCTGGAACAGGTCGGGGATCTCCTCGCCGCCGAGGACCAACGTGTAGAGCAGGGCTGGGCGTTTGATGATGTGGAGGATGCCGCGGCGCTCGATTGCGGTCAGCAGCTTGTTGCGCAGCGGGTTCTCGGTCTTCGGCGCCAGCTGGTCGATCATGTGGATGAACAGGCGGCTGTGCCGGCTCTCCTCGCCGATCTCATGGAACAGATAGGTGACTCGCGGGTCGACGAGGTCGGGCGTGGTAACCACCTGCAGGGCGAAGCCCGCGGTGAGCACCGCTTCGAACCGCACGCCTGCGTTGGCGATCGACGCGATCTCCTCCCGGGAGAGCGCGGCCTTCTGCTCGGCGGTGAGCTGATCGACCAGGCCAAGGCCGGCGATGCTCAGCAGTTCATCAGGGATGACCTGGCCGTCGCCGATCTTGCCGGTGAACTCGGTCTCGGGCTCGATGACCCGCTTGGCCGAAATCGTGTTGAGACGGGAGACCTTGTCGGCGGCTGGTTTGGCGGCTGGTTTGGCGGCCGGGATGCTGGGGATCGTTGCTGTCATGTTACCCACGGTAACGTTACTGGCCGTAACCGTCAACAGGACATGCGTCACAGCGGATTTGGGCCATGGAACCGACGAGACCGCCGTCGGTACAGACGGCGGTCTCGGGTTCTCACTCAACAAAACCAGCGATCAAGCAGTGATGTCCTTCATCTTCTGCTGGAAAGCCTGCGCCTCAGGGGTGGGGGTACCGCCCTGCATGGCCATGAGCTTGGTCATGTCGCCCTCGACCTTGATCTGGCCAGACATGAAAGCCTGCATGCCAGCGGCCTGGTTGCCCTCGATGAAGATGGACTTGGCCACGTCGTAGGGAACGGTGAGCTTCGTGGGGGCGTCGTCGACGAGGCCCTTTTCGAAGTTGCCGCCCTTGGCGTGGATCTCGACCTCGCCGTCGGGGCCACCGGTGACCACGATGTTGAGGGTGAGATCGGCCATTGCCCCATCGGGCTCGGGCTGCTCGGCGCGGAGCTTCTCCACTGCGTCGAACCAATCGTTGGACAGGAATGCGTGTGCCATTGAGGCCTCCTCCCGGCCGAAGCCGGATGCAACAGTGCTGACAGGAACGTTGCAGTGTGGCATGGTGAGCGGCAACACGTCCAATGGCTGCTCCCGATTCGTCCCAAACGCCCCATCCGGTCCCCCCGTCCGGCGCGGTCGCGCTCGACCTGCCGGGTCTCGCCGCGGGTCTACCGCCCGCGCCTCCGCCCGACCTCGACCCGTACCTCGACGCCGCCATTCGGTGCTTCGCGCGATACGGCGTCGGCCGTACGACGGTGCAAGACATCGCCCGCGAGCTCGCCGTCGACCGCACCACCGTCTACCGCCGCATCGGTGGCATCGACGACCTGACCCGGGCGCTGGTTGCCCGTGAGCTGCGACGTCTGCTCGCCGGACTGCCCGCGCACATCCCGTCCGAAGCCGATCCGTTCGGGCCCGAGGCCATCGTCGAACTCGTGACCGCGGCGGTGAGCCTGGCCCGAGATCACGCGGTGCTGGCCAAAGTCTTGGCCGACGAACAGGAACGCATCGGCCCGTTCCTCACCAAGGAGCTCGCCACGCTCATCGATCGGGTGGCCACCGCGATCCGTCCGCTGCTCGAGATGGCGATGGAGCAGGGCGGCATTGCCCGTCGGGACCCGCGCCGGTTGTCGGAATGGTTGGTGCGCACCGGCATCTCGGTCCTCGTCAGCCCGCCTCGTGACGACCTGCGCAGCTTCCTGTCCGAGGTCTTGGTTCCCGCGTTGACACCCGACTCGAGCTGACCAGTCACCGGCATCGCTCATCCCTCAAGCCGACCAACGCCAGCCGCGTCAGACTGAGCCGATGGACACGCCTGGCCCTGACGACGTCGAACTGGCCGCTGGATTCGCCGGCATCCGCTGGAAGCGGATCCGTCCACAGCAGCTCAAGGGCCTTGGCCGCGTTGGCGTTTGGGTGGCCGAATCAGCCTCTGAAGCCCCAACGCGGCAATTTTTGATGTGAAATATGTCTCACGCCCGGTGCTGCGCGCTCGCGCGTGGCTAAGGTGGGTCTCGTTGCCTTGTACGGCATGCCACACCTTGGGGGGTGGCACCGGTGTTTGCCGGTGCGGTCCGGGTGCCGTGGTGAGCAACTGACAACTCACCCATTCCCTGAGGAGACCAGCAGCCCCATGGCACTTGCCCTTGATCATGCGCGATCGTGGGATACGACGCTCGACTGGCGCAACGACTCTGCCTGCGCTCACGTCGACACCGACCTGTTCTTCCCCGTCGGGGTAACCGGTCCGGCCGTCCCCCAGATTGCTGCCGCGAAAGCCGTCTGCGATGGTTGTCCTGTGCAGGCCGCCTGCCTTGACTTCGCTATCACCACCAACCAGGAGTACGGCATCTGGGGTGGCACCTCCGAGGAGGAGCGTCGCGTGCTGCGGCGCAAGTGGCGGGCCGAGCAACGCCGAACCCACGCTTCCTGAACCCACCTCCGTCCGGGAGTCACTGCTCCCTCAGATCTTGCCCGAGCCCGGTCATTGATGGCCGGGCTCGCTCGCGTCAGGGCTCCTCGACCGTGAGCGGCACGACGACGGTTTTCATCCGGGCGATCAGGACAGTTGCCGCCAGGATCGCCGCGCCGCCGATCAGTTGAACGAAGGCGAGTCGCTCGCCGAGCAGGAGCGCGGCCAGCACCACCGCGGACGCCGCTTCGAGCGTCATCACCACGGCCGTTCGACTCGCACCCAGCCGCTTGAGCGCGGCGAACATGAACCCGAACGCGGCTGCGGTGGCGACGCCGTTGAGCACCATCAGCCACCACGATGAGCCCGGGGCGCGCATCCCACCGAGGAGTACTCCCTGGGTCAGCAACGACAACGATGCGCCCAGCGCGACCCACGCCGCGTTCGTCAGCGCTTGGGTCTTTGGGACGATGCGGGAGCTGGCCAGCATGTAGGCCGAGAACGACGCAGCGGCGCCGAGTGCGTACAGGATGCCGCTGGAGG
>JBPCMH010000377.1:0-2749 GCA_051002495.1 Acidimicrobiales bacterium | reverse complement strand
CCTCGAATCCCTTCTTCCACGCAGCGGTCCGGACGAGGCGCTCGGACAGCTCGCCGTCCGCTGGCCAAAGCACAACGTCGACCTGGCGACGATCGAGCGCTTCAAGCGCCTGCGGCTGGTCGCGCAGCATGGCCAGGTAGTCGCGCTGGACCTCGAGCGGGTACATGTCGACCCGGTCGTCAATGAAGACGTCGGCCTGGCGGCCGTCTCGCAAGATGAGCCATCCGCCGACCACGTCGGTGTGAACCACCCGTGAGCCAGGTTGACGTAGCCCCTGAGCCTCCATCCATCGCACCGCGGCCACCGGGTAGTCGCGCAGGTCAAGCGCCGGCTGCGTGCTCGCCGCGGCCAAGAAGAACAGCCCAGCCACGACCAGCAGGCTGGCAACGGCCCGATTGACAACCGCAGACTCAACCGCCGGCTCCCCCGCAGCTTCCTCTAACTCTGCTTCCCTACCCGCCGGAACCTCCCCGCCCGCCAGCGGGCCGAGGGCGGCGGCGAGAGCGGGGGCGATGGCGAGGCCGGCTGGGGCCATGTTGCGCTGCGAGAGCAGGGCAGCGCCGATGAAGGCCGCGGCCGGGAGCGCGACGCGAAGCGGCGGCCGGCGCCAGACCAGCACCGCTGCCGTCGCCAAAAGCGCCAGCCCGGCCATGGCCTGGACCCGTCCGCCGAAGAAGTCGGGCCGCTGCCATTCGATCACCGCGGCAAAGGCCTCGCGACGCTCGAGCAAGCCGAAGGGAAAGGTGAGCAGGCGCCACCCGACCGGGCTGATCAGCGCCCCGACCGCCACCCCGGCCGCGAGCGCTCCGATGCGAGCGGCATCGTCACGAACCTGAGGGGCCCCGTCGCGCCGGTCGAAGAGCGCGCCGAGACCACTGAGACCGAGCCAGGCCAGGCCGAGCACGAACGACCCGTGCACGTTGACCCACAGGGCCCCGAGCGGGATCAACCACCACGCCCGCCAACTGCGCAGGGTCACGAAGATCGTCGCACCGAGGAGAACAAGGCCAAACAAGAGAGGACGCAGCGACCACCAGCCCACACCGACCGCGGTGGCCAACCCCGCAGCAACCAGCGTCCGCCGAGGAGACCCAGCCCTGGCCAAAGCGGCTGACAGCCCGGCCACCGAGCCAAGCAACATGGCGTTCAGGACGACAATGCCCTCATAGCCGTGCAACCAGTGGGCAGCACCGTAGATGCCTTCGGCAAGCCAACTCTGCACGACCCACGGGTGGCCCGCCGCGGTCCAGGAGTAGGGATCGGCCGTCGGAACGCCGCGACCGGCGACCATGTCGATTCCCGTCCGGATGTGCCAGAAGGCGGAGTTGTCGGCGATCGGCGTGGCACCGAGTCGGACGCCCAGCAGGGCGAAAGCAGCGACGAACAGACCCTCGAGCGAGGGCGTGACGCCGACCCGCCGCATTAGAACTGGGCGTTGGCGAAATTAAGGAAGGCGGGGCCGAGCAACACGACGAACAGACCCGGAAAGATACACAGAACCATCGGGAACAGGAGTTTGACTGGCGCCTTCTGGGCAGCCTCCTGGGCCAGCTGGCGGCGCTTGACCCGCATCTCCGCGGCCTGACTCTTGAGGATGCGGCTGATCGACACGCCAAAGGTGTCCGCCTGGATCAGGGCCAACACGAAAGACCGAAGCTCGGGAACATCGGTCCTCGCGTCCAACGCCCGGAAGGCCTCAGCTCGGTCGGCCCCGGCTCGGATCTCGCCGAGCAAGCGGCGGAACTCCTCTGACAGCGGCCCGGGCACGGCGTCGACCGTGCGCTCGAGTGCCTGGTCGAACCCAAGACCAGCCTCGACGCTGATCCGGAGGAGGTCAATGAGATCGGGGAGCCTCGACCTGATCTGGTGACGACGCTCGTCCATCTGCCGGCTCAGCACGGCGTCGGGGCCGAGGACAAGGGCAACCACGGCGAGCGCCATGACGATGAGCCGAGTCCGCCCCGTCAGCGGCACCAGGCTCAGGATGACGAGAGCAGGGATCACCGCGCCGTAGGAAAGCACTCGCGTGGCCCGGAACCGATCAAGGTCGTCGTTGCCGGGTCGGCCGGCGATGGCAAGCTTGCGGCGCAGCCTCTCGAGGGACCCACTGGGCATCGCGCCGCGACCGAGGTTGGTCAGCGTCCGCCCGATCGGTCGCAGGATGCGCTGGACGGCGGGCGCGGCGAGCTCGCGTTCGCGGGCGTCAGCCGCACCAGCCTCGTCAAGAGAGCGCAGCGTCAGCTTCACCCGACGGCGATCGTCCGACGACGACAACTGGTCCCACACCACCATCGCGACGGCGGTGAAGACCAACAGGGTGATCAGAACAAGCGACATCAGACCTCCACCTGAATCGTCTTGCGCATCCAGAAGAAGCCAGCGGTGGCGAGCAGCACGGCGACGAGCACCAGCGCCTTACCAACTGAGGTCGTGAACAAGATCGAAAGGTATCCAGGGTTGAGCACGGAAATGGCCACCGCTAGGCCGATGGGCAACAACCCGATGATGATGGCACTGAGTTTTCCTTCCGCTGTCAGCGCTTGTACCTCTCGCCGCAGTTGCTCGCGGCTGAGCATGGTGTCGGCCACCGTGGTCAGCAGCTCGGCGAGGTTGCCGCCGACCTCCCGCTGGATCCCAATGGCCAGGACCACCCACTCGAAGTCGGGGCTCGACATGCGATCAGCGGTGTCCTGCAAAGCCTCGTCAAGGGGTCGACCGAGTCTGGTCGCAAGGACGACCCGGCGGAGCT
>JBPCMH010000376.1:0-6199 GCA_051002495.1 Acidimicrobiales bacterium | reverse complement strand
GAGGCCTGGCGTCAAGTTCTGATGCTCGTCAGCGACCGCGCCCCGACCGTCGACGGTGGGTTGCGGCTCTCGCTCCGCGAAGGAGCGCCCCTCGATGAGGTCACTCGGTTGGCGGTCGCCGAGCAGGGTTGCTGTGCCTTCTTCTCGTTCGCGCTGACCATCGACGACCGGGGCGTCGCTCTCGAGGTCCGCGCTCCAGCGGACGCGACCGAGATATTGCACGCGCTGTTCGGCGCCGACGTTTGAGCCGATCGTCGTTCCTGCGCCGATCGTCGTTCCTGCGCCGATCGTCGGTGATGTGCCTTAGGCGCCGCGGGTGGTTGGTTAGGGGCCGCGGGGGAGCAGGATGAGGGTGAGGGCGGCGATGATGTTGGCCGCGGCGCGGTGCCAGTCGCGTCCGGCTTCGGCGGTCAGCGAGGCTTCTCGTCGGGTTTTGACCCCGTGGCACACCTCGCATCGGGGTCTGAGCTCGTCGAGCCGGGTGTGGCGGGTGATCGCGTACGGCTTGTCGTGGTCGTTCTGGAGCCGGTAGGGGGTGCCGCAGTCGCCGCAGCGCCATCCGTGCCCGGCGAGCATGGCGAGCCGCATCGATTTGGAGAGTCGCCGCCCGCCGAGGGTGACATTGGCGATGTCGACGCCGTTGTTCACGACGATCGACACGCCTACCTCGCCGAGGAGGTCGCGGGCGGCCTGGACCGGCACCGGTCCAACACCGGGGATCTCACAGGTGCCGTCGGGGCCGACTGTGCCGTTGCGGAGGCTGTCGGCATCAACAACCACAACCAACTCCTTGTGGATGTTCACCCTCGGCTCGCCCACGACGCGGGCCGGCTCACCGTCGCCTTCGGCGTTGGCTGGCTCGCCATCGGCGGACTTGGTCGGCTCGTTGCCGCGTCCCGCGGTGGCCGCATTCAACCCAGCGGGCCCGGCGGTCAGAACCAGCTCGTCGGATTCATCGGCATCGGCGGGCACGTCACGGTCGGGGTGCACGGACGGTTCGATCCCGAGGGCGGTGCAGAGTGCGTCGGCGGCGTAGGCCTCTCGCGGGTCGCGTATGCCGGCTCGGCGTTGCTGGTCGAAGCGGTGCTCGGTGAGCCGATCCAACACCGCCCACACCTCACCCGCGACCCATGGCGGCAGTTTGAACTGCCCGCCAACCGAACCGTCATCGAAGGACCGTTTCCGGAGCTGGCGGGTGTCGTGCTGGACCCGTCGGGTGCGGGCCTCATCCCGGGCCGCCTGCTTGGCTTTCGCCGCCGCATCGCGCAGACCAGCCAGATCACCGCCAGCGGCGACCTCCAACAAGCGCCGCTCCACTTCGGCTGCGCCGCTGGCGACCCGATCATCGGGCGAGGCGACGGTTTCGGACACCGCGCCGGCGACCTGTTCGGCCTGATCCAACGACAACCGGCCCTCAGCCAACGCCTTCTTGGCCTCCGGGGCGTCCTCCAAGCGCCGGCCGGTCTCAGCCAGACGACGCCCCGACCCCGTCGAACCCCCAGTCAGCGACCCCAAATGCGCGTCAGCGGAGCGGGCACCAGCGAGACGCCACCGCTCGGTCTCGGTTACTCGGGCCGCGTAACCCGCCATCGCTCCCGACACCACGTTGCGGACCTGACCAAAACCGGCCAACACCTGCTCAGCCTCCGCACCCGTCAGCAACGCCGGATCACCAGCCTCGGCCAGCGCGATCGCGTCGGCCTTGAGCGCGTCAAGACGGGCCAACAACCCGACCTCACCCTTCACGCGCACAACCCGATCTGCCATACCTACAACCCTAGAGAGGGGGTGTGACAATGAATGATTGGCCGGCCGTCCGACGAATCGGATTCCCCCATCCGCCCGCAGCAACGTGTCGCAGACGCTTCGCCTGGGGGACGCTGTCGTGCTCGCGCAGGCTGGCTGATCCTGCTCTCGGGGGCCAGTCGGCGACTACGCGGGCGATGTCGTGTTAGGACGAGGGCTGAAGACGGAGCTCGGCCCGGTCCCGCTCCACGGCCGTCTCACCAGGTGCGCCATACCACCAGGCATGAAGCAGGTGCCCCGGTTCGGGCATCGAGATGGTGATCTGCGCGCCAAGACAGCGTGTTCATGGTGGCCGCGGACGCGGTCAGGATTGGCATTGAACGTCTCGTAGTCGAGCGCAACGCCTGAGCGTCCGGGAAGCGGGGTGAGGAGGATCCTCGCTGCCGCCTCGCCGCCTCCAGTGGCGTCACGATCGATCCCGAGATAAAGCCCCGGAGACTGCAACAAGTCGTCGACGATCGCCATGCCGGGCATAATATCTCGGTGGCAATCGCGACCCCTGGTCACCGCATTGAGGGAGCGTGCCAGGAGCTGGGGCGCTCAGACGTGATCCAACGGTGCCTCAGCCTCCTTGCCGGCGGGCTCGAGGCGTCCGACTTCATTGCCATGCTCGGCGGCGCTGCGGGTGTTCGCTTGTTGAACGAGGGCATGCCGGAGCACCAGGCGTACTGGCTGCGAGTTTGGGCGGCGCGAGGACTGCTCTGGGCCGGTCCTGGCGAGGATGCTGCAGTTCTTCGCGCTGCTCTGCATGACGAGTCGTGGCGCGTGAGGGAGATGGTGTGCAAGGTGATCGCACGGCACCGCCTTGGCGACCTGATCGGCCTCGTAGCAGAACTGGAATCCGACCCCGTTAAGCGAGTTCGCAGCGCTGCGTTCCGCGCCGGTGTGATGATTGTGCGGGCCGAGACCTGAGCCAAGCGACCTCGGGTTGCGACGAAACCGATCCTGTATGCCGGTTACCGAGCGAAAACGATCAGGCGCTCAAAGGTTTGGTTACACGGAGACATCGTCGACGAAGTCTGAGGCGGGTCGCTCCAGCCAGGTCGTCATGTACAACGCCGACGGGAACCCGAGTTGGTCCGCGACCTTGGTTCTGGTGATGACACCGACCGGCAGGCCGATCTCTTTCGCGACGGCTGTCCATGTGAGGCCGAGCTCAGTTCGTTGTTGATCAAGCGCGCCGTACAACCGGGGACCGTTCCAGCGGAGGAGATGGCCTGGTCCGCCATCCGCGATTGCTGATGGCGAAGGTTCCCCCGCGTGACCGGGTAGAAAGCTTTCGGGCGTTCGATCGAGCCATCGAAGTGCGGTCATGACGATGTTGCCATGCGTCATCACGCCCCAACTCGAGAAGACCAACGGTGGCGCTCCTTAACCGTCGAGCGGCACGCTCGCCCCTTGCGGTCGCACGGTGGTTTACGGCGCCTCGCGGCGGCGAGCCCGTCCGACACGCTCGAGGCAACTCTCGCGAAAGTCGCGGTCCTCGATCCTGAAGACTGCAAACCCGGACCAGAGCTCGCGCCTCGACTCGCGGGCCTGGAGGTAGAACGAGATCGCCTCGTCCCATCGTCGCAGGTGGTGGTAGCAGAGGCCGATGTTGAACATCACCGAGCCCATACCCCCATGGAAGGCGACGCCCGCATCGCTGTACACCTTCAGTTGCAACTCAAGCGCACCCCGGTGATCGCCGGCGTGGTATGCCTCCACCGCGGCGTCGGCGATCGGTCGGAGCCGGGCGACGAGCTCGGCTTCCTTCTCGTCCGCTGAAGTCGGCCCGCCGTCTCCCTCGTCGGAGCCCGGGTGCCGCTTGGCCAGGTACTCCCGCTTGAGATCGGCGCTCGGCGTCGGCGGCCTCCCGACCGACGCCTCTCGCAGCCTGGCCATGATCACCGCGCGCACACCGCCGTCGGCGTATTCCTCGAACAAGGTCACGGCCTGCTCGTACCACGAGACGGCCACCGGATAGGAGCCGAGGTGGTGATGGCACGAGGCGATCATCCAGACCGTCTCCGACTCCTCCTGCGACGCCGCTTCCGCGGGCGATCGATAGAGCTCTTCGAACATGGCGAGTGCCTGACGAGGGTTCCCCGCGCGGAAGTGCTCGGAGGCGCGGGCGCGCGCCGAGGCCCGCTCAGGCGTATCGGCGGTCGGCCCGGCCGCGTCCTCGGCGGCGAGGCGGCGCTCGATGTCTGCGACCGAGGACGGGTCGTGTTGCAGTCGAGCCTCGCGCATGCGCTCCACGCACACGCGCTGGCGCTTCGGCTTCCCGCTGTCGATCGCGAGCGCGGATGCCTCGCCGTACGCGACAAGGGCCTTGGCGTAGGAACCGGCGGCGTGAAGCTCCGTCGCGGTCGCAAAGGCCTCAGGCAGCCGGGCAGCCGCGGTCGCCCGTGCCTTCGCCTCGTGCTCGTCGGCTTTCTCCTCGGTCACGTCCTCCTGATGCACCTCGCCCGCCTCCGTCGCGCTGTCGCGCGCCGACTGGTCGGTCGCTCCACCCGCGAGGTGTGGCGCAAGCGCGCTCCACGTGTCGGGACCGACGATGCCGTCGACCCCGAGCCCCTCGCGTCGCTGAAAGCGGCGCACGCCACGTTTGGTCTGAGCACCGAATTTGCCGTCGGCGTCGAGTGCTGGCTTTACCGCCCCCGCGGTGTTGAGCGCTTCCTGCAGACGACGCACTTGCTCGCCGCGTGCGCCACGACGCAGCATGGGCCGCTCGGCGCCGACCAATCCCGTCACCGCCTGATTTCCCGCGTCGCGCTGCAACTGCAAGAGCTGCCCGTACACGTTGGTAGCAACGTCGCGGGCTCGCCCGCGACGGGCCACGCCCGCGATGCCGGCCGCGTTGGCGATAAGCGCGGTCACGGCTGGCGGCGACTCGGAGCGTGCTTCCCCGGGCTTCCTCGCAGGCGCCCCCGGCGTTGACCCCCGCTGTGATGACCTCCCGGGCCCGCTGTCGGACTCGGCTCCCCCGCGAAACTCGGCGGCCGCGCGCGGCCCCGAGAACGGCGCTCGCATGGGGTCGACCGTAAACCCCACGGCTTGGACGTGTCAACGCTGAGCGCGGTTGTTACCGTTCGATCCGATGTGCGGCCGCTATGTCTCTGCCTCGACGCCCGAAGACCTGGCCCGCTTCCTCGATGTCGAGGAGGTGCGCACCGACGACCTCGCGGACCGGTACAACGTGGCGCCAACCGACCCGGTGTACGCGGCCGCGGAACGAAAGGGTGTTCGCGTGCTCGGCCAGTTCCGGTGGGGGCTCGTTCCCCATTGGGCCAAGGACCGTCGGGTCGGAGCGAAGATGATCAACGCCCGCGCCGAGACGCTGACCTCGAAGTTCGGGAAGGCTTTCGAGCGGCGTCGGTGCCTGGTGCCGGCCGATGGCTTCTACGAGTGGGAGAAGCTCGACGACGGCACCAAGCAGCCGTGGTTCATTCATCGAGCCGACCGGACCCCTATGGCGTTCGCCGGGTTGTGGGAGGTCTGGAACGATCCGAGCGAGCCGCCTGACGCCCCGCCGCTGCAGTCGTGCACGATCATCACCTGCGCGGCCAACGAACTCATCGAGCCGCTGCACAACCGGATGCCGGTCGTGGTTGCTCCGTCGGACTGGGAGCAGTGGCTCGACCGCTCCAACCATGACACTGACTCGCTCCGAGCCCTGCTCGGGCCAGCCGACGCCCGCGCCTTCGAGCGGTGGCCGGTGAGCACAAGGGTCAACAGCGTGCGCAACGACGGCCCCGACCTATTGGAGCGAGTTCCCACGGAGTGAGTGGCCCGCCTACCGACAGGTAGGTAGGCTGCCCTGCATGGATGATCGCGCCCTCATCGCCGAACTCGAACCCACCGTCGCTGGTCTGGTCGACCGGCACCTCAGCCGCACCAAGGAGTGGTTCCCTCATGAGTTGGTGCCGTGGAGCCAGGGGCGCGACTTCGTCGAAGGTGAGGAGTGGGTTGCCCCCGAGAACGTGCCGGATGGCGCCGTGCGCAGTGCGCTCTTCGTCAACTTGTTGACCGAGGACAACCTGCCCTATTACTCCATGGAGATCTTCGATCTCTTCGGCGGCGACGGCCCGTGGGGCGAGTGGGTCCGTCGGTGGACAGCGGAGGAGGGCCGGCACTCGATCGTCATCCGCGACTGGCTCACCGTGACCCGCTTGCTTGACCCCAGGGATCTTGAGCGGGCCCGCATGCAGCAGGTCAGCGGTGGCCTCGTGCCGCACCCGACCGGCGTGCTGTCGGGTATCGCCTACGTCGCGATGCAGGAGCTGGCCACGCGCATCTCCCATCACAACACCGGCAAGATGCTCGAGGACAAACCCGGCTACGAGATCATGAAGCGAGTCGCAGCCGACGAGAACCTCCACTACCTCTTCTACCGCGATCTCGGCACCGC
>JBPCMH010000375.1:0-3784 GCA_051002495.1 Acidimicrobiales bacterium | reverse complement strand
GACCTGGCACCAATCGTCGACACGGCGATTGCCAGATTCTCGGTGTCGGCCCTCTGGTAGACGCGTGCCAGCTGGTACGTGCGCGTGTTGAGTTTTGGGCCTGCGTTGGCCCACCGCCGATGGAACGGCCGATACATCGCGGTCGTCACCAATCGATCGGCGTCCGCAAGCCGAGTCCCGCGTGCGACGTCTGCGAAGTTGCCCCCCTCCCAGCTGAACTTCCGCGCGTCGCGGTCAACGAACGCCGCCGCCAGTTCGGCGCGTGCCTTCATTGTCATCCCAGCAGCCGCCGGATGTGCCGCTTCGAACAGGGCGACCTGATTGTTGAAGTGCTCGATCATCCTCGAGGCGTTGGCATCGAGCACCCGCTGCGAGCTGTTGTAGTTCCACGCGTCGCGGTTGGTCTTCAGCCCGTTGGAGTGCAAGTCGAAGAGCGAAAGGCCACTTCCACGGGCCGCCGCGAGAAGGGAGCTGAACGACTCAGAGCGCTGGTTGATCCAGTCGCCACGGGCGTTGGGTTGGATGGTCGTCCATCCGACCTGGTCGAGCGGTGCGGGCCCGTCGTCACCGATGGGCAAGGCCTCGGCCAGGAGGTCGAGCTTCGCTTGGCGACTGAGATAGTCGCCGATGTCGCGGTAGTGGACGCTGGCGCGGGCAGCGGGCACGTCATCGGGCTGCTTGACGAGGAGCATGATCGCCACAGTCGCCCGGCTACCGGCGTCGAAGACCTTTCCGCCTTCCTTGCGAGAGACCTCGCCGGCAGTCCGTTGATTGCCACGCAGGTTGAAGACGTAAAGGTGATGGAACTCGTCCGCGAGGGTGAGGCGGAGGCCGTCCGCCGTATTGGAGTCGATATACCCGCCATTCGTCACGAACGCGACCACACCGCCCTGCGGGGAGTCGAGCAGCCGATTCGAGCCCCATCGGATAGCGCGCACATACGAGTCGTAGAGGCTGTTCTTGTTCACCGCGGTCGACCGCTTGGCGTACGTGCTCCCGATTGATGCGTCGAGCGCCGGGTACCTCAAGTTTGCGTTGTCGTCGTTGGCTGACTCCTGTCCAGATGAATACGGCGGATTCCCGAAGATCACTCGGATGTCCAGCTCCTTCTGCTTCGTCGCTCGCTGGTTGTTCACCGGGAACACGTCCCACTGACCCGAGCCGTCGGCGGCTTCCCCGAGTTGGAAGGTGTCGGTCAGCACGATGCCGGGGAACGGCTGGTAACCGGCGTCGGTGCCGGTCAGCCGGGCACGTTCCTGGCGGTAGGTGGCCTCGATGTTCACTGCGGCGATGTAGTACGCCAGGAGCAGGATCTCGTTGGCGTGGAGCTCCCCGGCGAACTTGCGGTCGAGATCCTCGGGTTTGATGAAGCCGGACTGCAGGAGGCGGGTCATGAAGGTGCCGGTGCCCGTGAAGGGGTCGAGCACGTGGACGCCCTCGTCGGAGAGGCTGGCGCCGTCGAAGTGCTCGGCCAGCGCGGCCTCGGTGGCCCGGATGATGAAGTCCACGACCTCGAGCGGGGTGTAGACGATGCCGAGGGAGTCGGCGACCTTCGGGAAGGCGATCTTGAAGAAGCGCCCGTAGAGGTCCTTGATGATCTGCTGGCGGGCCTGGCCGTCGTCGGGGTGGATGCCTTCGACTCGGCGGCGGATTGAGGCGAAGAAGTCGGCGAGCTGCTCGGTCTCGGTCTGGAGCTCGTGCTCGTCGAGGACCGCCACGATCCCGCTCATGGCGAGTGACACGGGGTTGGCCTCGCCGAACGCATCGTCGCCGAACAGGGCCTCGAAGATCGGCCGGGTGATGAGGTGCTGGGACACCATCGACACGGCATCGTCGCGACTGATGCTGTCGTTCAGGGTGGCGTGGAGCTCCGCGAGGAACTCGTCGAATGCCGACGAAGCCGCAGGCTGGGTGGCGAGGATGGCGTTGATGCGAGCCTCGTGGCGGGCGGCGATGGCGGCGACGTCACGGGCCCAGTCCTCCCAGTAGGTGCGGGAGCCGACCTTCTGAACGATCTTCGTGTAGATCGCGTTGGTCCATGCCTCGTACTCGAACAGCCGGCCTTGGACGTCGGGCTCACCGTCGGGTGCGACGAGATCGACGGGGATCACCTGGACCTTGTCGTCCGGGCCGGTGCCCGGCTTCGTCGAACCAAGGGCGATGCGGTTGATGTAGGCGTTGAAGCGCTCGTCGTGGGCGCGCAGCGCCTGCAGCACCTCCCACACCGCGTCGTAGTCGGTGTTCTTGTCGAGGGCGGTGGCAGGGTCGAGCCCGGCGGTGATGGCGATCGGAAGGATCACGTAGCCGAGCTGCTTGCCCGGGGGCTTACGCATCACCCGGCCGACGGCCTGGACGATGTCGATCTTCGAGCGCCGGGGGGTGAGAAACATCACCGCATCGAGGGCAGGGACGTCGACGCCCTCGGTGAGGCACTTGGCGTTGGTGAGCACCCGGCACACACCGTCGGGAGGGTTCTCCTTGAGCCAGCGGATGTCGGTGCGGCGGCTGCTGATCTTGGTGGTGCCGTCCACGTGGCGGGTGGGGACGGCCAGAGGCCTGATCTGGTCGCCGCCGGGGCCGGCCTCGAGCTGGTCGAAGTAGGCGTCCGCCACCTGCTCGAACTGCTCGGCGAAGCGCTCCGAGTCGGCGATCTTCGACCAGAAGGCCACCGCCCGCTGCATGGCTGGCTCGTCACCCGTGAACCCCGCCCCGGCGGCACCGGGCAGCTTGGCCAGGCCCGAGAGGCACCCGACGAAGCGGGCCACGTCGGGCAGGCTCAGCTCACCGTTGGTCGAGAGCAGGTCTTGGAACGACTCGCTCACGGCGGCCTCGTCCACGGTGAGGATCAGTACCCGGTAGTCAGCGAGGAGCCCCTGCTCCACCGCCTCGCCGAAGCCCAGGCGGTGGAACTCCTCACCGAAGAAGTCCGGATCGTCCATCGAGGCGAGGATGGCGTCGGCTTCCTTGGCCGCATCGGCGGCCACCGGCTTGAACAGCCGCGGGGTCGCCGTCATGTACAGCCGCTTGGCCGCCGGGATCACGGCGTTGTCGTGCACGAGGGCGAAGGCGCTGTCCTCGCCCTTGACGCTCGCCACCCCGGCGGTGCGATGCGCTTCGTCGCAGACGATGAGATCGAAGGTGTGCCCGGTGGCGGCCTGCATGTCGGCCACGACCTGGATCGACTGGTAAGTCGAGAACACCACGGTCATCTCGCCGGCTGGGAGCTCGTGCACGCCCGCCTCGACGAGGGCCGTCGGGTCGGTCGTGGGGGGCACCACCAGGTCGTGGGGCGTGGCGTTCTCGCCCTCGATCGGCTTGCCGGCCGTGGCATCGGAGCAGACGGCGAAGGGCCGGATCGGTACCGTGCACTCCGCCGTCCACTCCTTGAGCGACTGCGCCACGAGGGCGATCGATGGGGCCAGGAACAGCACAGACTTTCCAGCGCCCGCATGCTCCTCGGCGATGCGCAGCGCCGTGAAGGTCTTGCCCGTGCCGCAAGCCATGATCAGCTTGCCCCGGTCAGCCCTCGCGAAGCCGGTCCGCACGTCGTCGACGGCGTCGACCTGGTGAGGTCGTAGCTCGTGGCGGGCCGTTGGCTTCAAGCCAGACGGGTTGGCAACGGCGTACGACGACCAGTCGACCGCCATGGCGTCGAGGTCGTCGATGCCGATCCGCTCCACCGGGACGCCGTGGCCCTCGAGTGACTTCTCGGCATTGGTCGACCACAGGTCGGTGGTGGCCACGATGATCCGGCGCGACCACTGCTTCTGGCCCGACAGCGCCA
>JBPCMH010000374.1:0-4496 GCA_051002495.1 Acidimicrobiales bacterium | reverse complement strand
CAAAGACGCGGTGGTGGGTCCCGGGCGCCCCCCACCGGCGCTACATCAAGTGCTGTGTGTTGCTTACCAGCCGTCGGTGGTGAAGCTGGCGGAGGCAGTGACGGCGTCGGTTGCGGAGCAGGTTGCCGACCCCTTGCGATAGGTCGTGCCTCCACTGGCGCCCGAGGCGTCCTTGATCTGGTAGCAGATGCCGCTCTTCGACTTGGAAGCGCCGTACCAGGCCGACACAGCTGCGCCGTCGACCGAGACTTCCTTGAAGGTCTCGGAAGTCGTACCGGTCGCAAGGTACGTGAGGCTGGGCTCGACGAGAAGCAAGCCGGCCGGGTCAGCCGAAGCGTAGGACTGGTTGTCGGTGAAGATGGTCTTCGCAGCGGTCAGCGCGTTGCGGAGCGACGACTGGGCAGCCCGGTCGTTGGCCCGGTCACGAGCACCGAGGAAGGTCGGGATGGCAATGGCAAGCAGAATGGCAATGATGAGAACCACGACCATGAGCTCGATGAGCGTAAAGCCCTCGTCCTCACGGTTGCGGCGCTCGCGCAGTGCGGCAAGCATCAGTTGGTACGTCCTTTCGGGGTTATGTCAATGAATGCGAGCCTGCCCCTCCGTACCTTCAGGCTCTGCCGTTTCACACCGACAAAAGACCCTTCGGCAGCCCGGCTGACCCAAACATCTGGGCCCCGTGGCTTTGCGCCCCCGACTCTCACCGGGTTTGCCTTTGACGAAGCATCACTCGCACGGTATGTATCGCCACCACCCCCCGGTTACTTGAGCGCGAAGTCGGACGAATCGCCTGATCAATTTCACGATGGTCAGTTCGGGCTGGCCTGGTCGCCGGGCCATCGTGGCTGTGCCAGTCCGCTGACGCGCTGATGCCGGCCCCGAGGGACCGGCATCGTGAGCACGAGATAGCACGCCGGGGTTACTGGACGAGCTTGATGATGTTGAACATCGGCATGTACAGCGAGACGACCATCGCTCCGACGGCGCCACCCAGAACCACGATAAGCAGCGGCTCGAGCAGAGACGTCAGCGCGTTCACCGTCGCCTCCACTTCTTGTTCGTAGAACTCACCGATCTTCTCGAGCATCTCGTCGAGGGCGCCGGTCTCTTCACCGACCGCCATCATCTGGGTCACCATCGGCGGGAACACCGGATGCTGCGACAGCGGCTTGGCGATCGACTCGCCGCCCTTCACCGCGTTGGAGACGTCCTTGATGGCATTGGCCATGACGGTGTTGTTCACCGTCTCGGAGACGATCTCGAGCGACTCCAGGATGGGCACACCGGAACGCAGTAGCGCCGACAACGTGCCGGAGAAACGGGCGATCGCCGTCTTCTGCACCAGCCCGCCGAAGATCGGCACTCGCAGGGTGAACTTGTCGAGGGCGGATCGGCCCGTGGTCGTCTTGATCCACCGGCGGAACAGAAACACCATCACGCCGACGGCGATCGCGATCAGCGGGAGGAACTTGGTCATCAGCGTCGACACCAACAGCAACAGACGGGTGGGCAACGGCAAGGTGCCGCCCAGGTCGTCGTAGAGCGTCTTGAAGATCGGGACGATGAACAGCAGCATCGCCGCGACGATCATGAGAACGAGACCGAGCACCGCGACCGGGTAGGTCATGGCGGATTTGATCTTGCCTCGCAGCTCGACCTGCTTCTCGATCGTGCTCGAGAGGCGAAGGAGCACGCTGTCGAGCACACCGCCGACCTCACCGGAGCGGACCATCGACACGTACAACTTGGTGAACACCTTGGGATGCTTGGCCAGCGCCTGGCTGAGCGAAGCGCCCTTTTCGACGTCCTGGCGGACCTCACCGATGATCGCGGCGAACGCCTTGTTCTCGGTCTGCTCCTCGAGGATGTACAGCGAGCGCAGCAACGACAACCCGGAGTTAATCATGGTGGCGAACTGCCGGCTGAAGACCGAGATCTCCTTGAGCTTCGGCTTCTTCGGGCCGAACAGCGAGATCTCCATCTTGAGCCCGCCGGTGTTCTTCTTGTCGATGGTGACGGGCACGTAGCCCATCTGGCGCAGCTTGTTGGCGACGAGCGTGGTGCTCTCGGCGTCGAGCTCGCCTTCGAGCATGCGGCCCTGCTTGTCGCGGACCTTGTATGAGTAGGTGGCGGTATCAGCCATCGGTTCTCCCTACAGCTCTCGGTATCACCCGCCGCCCAAGAGGCGGCGGAGATCTTCTTCGTTCGAGCAACGCTCGACGGCGGACTCGAGCGAAATGACACCACGGTTCACCAGCGCGGCCAGCGACTGGTCCATGGTCTGCATGCCGTACTTCCCGCCGGCCTGCATCGACGAGTAGATCTGGTGCGTCTTGCCCTCGCGGATCAGGTTTCGGATAGCCGGCGTCGCCACCAACACCTCAGCACAGACTGCCCGACCGCCGCCCGTTTTGAGGGGGACGAGCTGCTGGGTGACGATTCCCATGAGGGCCGAGGCCAACTGCACCCGAACCTGCTGCTGCTGGTGGGCGGGGAATACGTCGATGATGCGGTCGACCGACTGCGGCGCATACTGGGTGTGGAGCGTGGCGAAGACTAGGTGGCCGGTCTCGGCCGCGGTCAACGCGGTGCTGATGGTTTCGAGGTCGCGCATTTCACCAACGAGGATGACGTCGGGTTCATGACGCAGCACGTGCTTGAGCGCGTTGGCGAAAGACATCGTGTCCTCGCCCACCTCACGCTGGTTGACGACCGCAGCCTTGTGGTGGTGAATGAACTCAATCGGATCCTCGACGGTCATGATGTGGCACGCCTTGGCCACGTTGATGATGTCGACCATCGATGCCAGCGTCGTTGACTTGCCAGAACCCGTCGGCCCGGTCAGCAGGATCAGGCCTCGCGGCAACTCGGTGAACTGCTTGACCGACGGTGGCAGCCCCAACTCATCGAGCGGCTTGATCTCGAAGGGGATCATGCGCATGACCGAGCCAACCGAATCCCGCTGCAGGAACACGTTCACACGGAATCGACCCATTCCAGGGATGGAATGGGACGTGTCGAGCTCGAGTTCGGCCTCGAAGCGCTCGCGCTGCTTCTGGGTGAGGATGGCATAGATCATCCGCCGGATCTCGGAGCCGTTCATCACGGGGAACTCGGTAAGTTGCTTGATCTCACCGAACACCCGCACGGCTGGGTGCATGCCGACGGTGAGGTGAAGGTCGGAGCCGCCCAGGTCGATCAGACGCTGCAGCAAATCGTTGACGTGCAGCTCTTCTGGGCGGTCTTCGCCGTGGCCCATGCGCATGCCGTCGTCGTCACTCGGCACTTCGATGTCGCCGGTGATGGTGTCGCCGCCGCCCGACTCGCCGCCGTACATGGCGGTCACGAGACGCTTGAGCTCGTTTCGCACCGCGATGGCTGGCTGGACGGGCCATCCGGTGGCGCCCTCGATGGCGGCCAGTGCCTCCTTGTTGGAGGGGTCAACCATGGCCACGACCAGATCAGCGCCGTCGAGCTCAACGGCAACGGCGAGGTGCTTGCGGGCCAGATCAGCCGGGATCAGGCGATCGACTGTCGGGTGCACGGGAGTTTGGCTGAGGTCGACGAACCGGATGCCGACCTGGTGGGCGACCGCGGCGACGAGATCCTTCTCGCCGACGAGACCTTCACCGATCAGGAGCTTGGAGAGGGGGGTGCCGTCGTTCGCCTCGCGCTCGAGCATCTCCTCGAGCGCGTCGCGAGCAAGGACCTTCCGCTCTACCAGGAATTCGCCGAGACGACGCGAGGCAGCTTGCATGTGTCCTTTATCGGCATCGGCGCCAAGAGCCTGAGCCCGAAAGTCGTCGGAGACCAAAGGTCACGCCCCGTGGTCGGCGAGACCGACGGCGCACGCCGGGGCAACGCAGATCAGACGACGACGCGAAGCACTTCTTCGATCGAGGTCATACCGTTGGCCACCTGGGCTAGGCCGGCGTGGCGGAGGGTGAGCATGCCCTGGGCAAGGGCGAACTTCTTGATGTCCTCGGAGTGGCCGCGCTCAACGATGATGCGCTCGATCTCTTCGGTCACGGCAAGCACCTCATGAACGGCGAAGCGGCCGGTGTAGCCGGTCTTGCCGCACACCGTGCAACCGGCCGGCTTGAAGATCTCGGGCACCTCATCGATGTTCTCCATGTCCCACCCGAGGCTGTCCATCTCTTCCGATGACGGGCGGTAAGCGACCTTGCAGCGCTCACATAGCCGGCGAGCGAGACGTTGGGCAACGATGCAGTCGAGTGCGGTCGCGACCAGGAAGGGCTCGACGCCCATCTCGACGAGACGGGTGGGGGTCGACGCCGCGTCGTTGGTGTGGAGCGTTGAAAGCACGAGGTGGCCAGTGAGGGCGGCCTCGATCGCGATCGTTGCGGTCTCGCGGTCACGAATCTCGCCGACGAGAACAATGTCAGGGTCAGATCGCAGGATGGAACGGAGCGCGGCGGCGAACGACAAGCCGGCCTTGTTGTTGACCTGCACCTGGTTGATGCCGGCGAGCCGGT
>JBPCMH010000373.1:0-6695 GCA_051002495.1 Acidimicrobiales bacterium | reverse complement strand
TCCCTCCTATCTCCCTCGGCTCCGCGAGTTTGGAGGGCTGCAGGCTTATCCGAGCCGCACCAAGGACCCAGACCCGGTCGATTTCTCTACTGGGAGCGTTGGGCTCGGCGCGGCTGCGCCGCTCTTTGCCGCCGCGACGCGTCGCTACATCGATGCTCACTTCGGGGCGCGACCGACGAATCGCTTCATCGCGCTCATCGGCGACGCCGAGCTCGACGAGGGGAACGTGTGGGAGGCGATTGCCGATCCGGCGACGCAAGGCCTTGGAAACGTGATGTGGGTGGTCGACCTCAACCGCCAGAGCCTCGACCGGGTCGTCCCCGGGATCAAGGCAACCAGGCTGCAGAAGACCTTCGCCGACAACGGATGGCACGTCGTCGAGGCCAAGTACGGACGACTGCTGCGCGCCGCGTTCGAACGACCAGGCGGCGAGGCGCTCCGACGGCATATCGACGACATGCCGAACGAGGCATATCAGGCCCTGTTCGGGCTCGATGGCGCAGCGCTTCGCGGCGCGTTTCTGGCCGGCGCAGACGCGGCGGTCAAGCGAGCCATCGACGACGTTGACGACGCTGCGCTGGCGCCGCTTCTCCAAAACCTCGGCGGCCACGATCTCGGCGAGTTGATCACTGCGTACCGGGCCGCAGACGCCTCCCGAGATCGACCTTCGATCGTGTTCGCGTACACGGTCAAGGGTTGGGGCCTGCCGATCGCCGGTGATCCGCTGAACCACTCGGCCCTGCTCACGCCAGTCCAGATTGGGGAGTTCCGCGACTCCGTCGGTCTCAATTCGTCCGACGAGTGGGACCAATTCCCGGGCGGTTCAGCCGAAGCCGCGCTTTGCGAACAGGTTGGGGCCCGCCTCGCCCCGATACCGGTCGATACCTCGCCGTCGCCGGCCATCCCCGTGAGCGTCGGCAAGTTGAGCGCCCGCCCGACCTCGAGTCAGGCAGCCTTCGGACGACTCCTCTTGGCGCTGGCGAGGACGGACGGTGTCGGCGAGCGGCTCGTGAGCACCTCTCCTGACGTCGCCGTTTCCACCAACCTTGGCGGCTGGATCAACAAGGCAGGCGTCTTCAGCCCGGAGGAGCAGACTGACTACCTGGGCGACGACCGCCTCCTCCGCTGGCGCCAGGCCCCATCGGGTCAGCACATCGAGCTCGGCATCAGCGAGATGAACCTGTTCCTGCTCCTCGGCCAGCTCGGGCTCGGTGCCGAGCTCCACGGCGAGCAGCTTCTTCCTATCGGCACGCTGTACGACCCGTTCGTGGCAAGGGGCCTCGACGCGTTCATCTATGCGGTGTACTCGGGCGCCCGGTTCGTCGTGGTCGGCACCCCTTCCGGCGTCACCCTCAGCCCCGAGGGCGGCGCACACCAGTCAACAATCACGGCCTCCATAGGTTTGGAGCTCCCGGGGTGCACCTTCGCCGAGCCGGCCTACGCGGGCGCGCTGGACTGGCTGCTGTGTGATGGGCTCCGGTCGGTCGCCGACCCGGCGGGCGAGGCGATGTATCTCCGGCTCTCCACCCGACCGCTCGACCAAACACCGTTCGCGACGGCAATGCAACGCCACGGCGAGGATCGGTTGCGCGAGGCGGTGCTGGCCGGCGGCTACGAGCTGTCGCCGGCCCCGGTCGGCACCGGACCGGCCATGCGACTCTGCGGTTCGGGTGCAGTAATCCCTGAGGTGTTGGCTGCGGCCGAGATGCTTGCCGAGGAAGGAATCCAAGCCCAGGTGATCGACATCACTTCCCTTGATCGGCTCTACCGGGAGTGGCAGCGCTCGCTTCGCTCGCAGGTTCGAGGGTCCGCGGCCGCGCAATCCCATGTCGCCACGCTGCTCGGAGGCGAGCACGCCCGCGCACCAATCGTGACCGTGCACGATGCGGCCTCACATTCGATGGCGTGGCTCGGTTCGGTGTGGGGGTCGGTCGTGGTCCCCTTGGGCGTCGACGAATTCGGCCAGTCAGGCACTGTGCAGGATCTCTACCGGGTGAACGACATCGACGCAGACTCGATCGTGAACGCCGCCATCGTGGCCGTCGAGCAGGCGCTCTGATGGTCACCCATGCACCCTTCGCCACCACCAGAGCAGCGCAAGGCATGGTGTGCTCCGTCGACCACCTCGCCTCCAGCGCAGGCGTGGCGATGCTCCGGGCTGGAGGTAGCGCGGTCGATGCTGCGGTTGCGGCCAGCGCAGTGCTCGCCGTCACCACTCAGCACATGTGCGGAATGGGTGGTGACCTGTTCGCGCTGGTCCACGAGCCTGGCGTCGACGCGCCTCATGCCCTCAACGCCTCCGGACGCGCCGGATCTGGCGCCGACGCCAGTGCACTGCGCGACGCCGGCGCGACGAGCATGCCCTTCCGCGAGAGCATCCACTCCGTCCCAGTGCCTGGCTGTGTCGATGGGTGGGTGACGCTGCACGACCGCTTCGGGCGATTGCCACTCGATTCGGTACTGGCCCCGGCCATCGCTCTGGCCATCGACGGATTTCCTGCATCCGATCTTCTGGCCTGGTCAGTCCGCCAGGTCATCGATCTGCCTGACGCCGCTGACTATCGGGCGTCTGGCCCAATCCGACCCGGGACGGTCATCCGAAGGCCAGGCGTCGCCGCTTCCCTGCAGTCGGTGGTTGAGGGTGGGCGTGACCACTTCTACCTCGGTGAGTTTGGACAGGGACTCCTCGCTCTAGGCGATGGAGAGTACGTCGAGGAAGACCTCCGTCAGAAGCAAGCCAACTGGGTCGAGCCGCTGCACGTCGACGCGCTCGGGCGTCGGCTGTGGACGGTGCCGCCGAATTCGCAGGGCTACCTCACGCTCGCCTCAGCCTGGATCGCGGAGGGGCTGGCCCTTCCCGACGAGGCCGACGATCTCTGGACCCACCTGCTCATCGAGGCGTCGCGGCAGGCCGGAAAGGACCGCGTGACGCAGCTGCACGAGCACGCTGACGGCCAAGCCCTCCTCGACCCGAGCCGGCTCGGAGCGCGACGCGACGCAATCGATCCTGAGCGCGCAGCCGCCATGGATGACAACTACCGAGGCGGCGGCACGATCTACCTCTGCGCCGTCGACGATCAGCGAATGGGAGTTTCTCTCATCCAATCAAACGCTGCCGGATTCGGGTCTCATCTGATCGAGCCAAGCACGCGCATCTTCCTCCAGAACCGGGGGCACGGGTTCTCGCTCGAGCCCGGCCATCCGGCCGAGTACGGCCCCGGTCGCCGTCCGCCGCACACGCTTTCGCCGGCGCTGGTCACCGAAGACGGGCGCCTCGATCTCGTACTGGGCACCATGGGAGGCGACAGCCAACCCCAAGTGCTGCTTCAACTCCTCGCGCGCATCCTCGGTCATGGCGAACAGGTCGGTGACGCGGTGGCCGCTGGCCGATGGGTTCTCGCCTCAGCGCTGGAGGGCGCATCTGGCTTCGATACGTGGAACGAACTCGGACGCGTGACCGTCCAGTTGGAGTCGTCGGTCGAAGCCGGCTGGCGAGACGGCCTCGTCGCTCGCGGCCACTCGGTCGGCCGGGGTCGCAACTTTGGACATGCGCACGCCATCCGGGTTGACCCGGGCGGTGCGCTGGCCGGGGCGGCCGATCCCCGCGCCCTCACCGGCGCGGCAGCAGGCTGGTGAGGGTGGCTTCGGCCCGGTGTGAACTCTGCGGATTTTCGGCATCTGACTGGAATGCGCCTGATGCCGCGGCGACTTTCCGCCACCTGGCAACCTGGTGGGAGGCCGTTGACCCCTCGCGTCCTCTCCCCGACTCGGACGCCTGGCTTGATCGATCTCGCACGCTGGGAACGGTCGATGCGCTTTTCGCCGACACACTGATCGATCTCCACATCGAGCTCCACGAGATCTCCGTCGCGGCCCGGCAACGCCACCAAGTGGGCCGAGGAGCACCACACCAAACCGGCGTCGTCGAGGCGATCAACGCATCCGCCGGCGGTGTGCCCAAACGGCCAATGCTGGAGGCCGAAGTGACCTATGGAGGCGTCGTCGGCGACAAGCAAGCGGCGAGGCAGCACCATGGTCGCCCGTGGCAGGCACTGTGCCTCTGGTCGACCGACGTCATCGCACGCCTCCGTAGCGAAGGCCATCCCATCGAGTGGGGCTCGGCTGGTGAAAACCTGTCCGTCAGCGGGCTCGACTGGTCGACCATCAATCCAGGCGTCCGGGTGCTTGCCGGCGACGTGCTGGCTGAGGTCTCGTTGTGGGCCGTGCCGTGCGCCAAGAACAGCCAATGGTTCGTCGATGGCGACTTCAACCGGATGGCCCACGAGCGGGAGCCCGGCATCAGCCGCATGTACGCCGCGGTGCTGCGGCCGGGCCGCGTCCGACCCGGTGATGCGTTCATCGTCGAGCCGGACTGACCGTTGGCCCAAGCTGTGACCCTGGGAGACCTCTCCCGCGAGCACGTGCCAATGGCTCTGGCCGAGCTCCACTGGGAGTGCGCTGTCGGCCAGCAAATCAACATCACCATCGGGCCTGGCCCCGACGACGACTCCGACGACGAGACCGCTGCCCAATGGGTACTCGATGTCATCGAGGGCGGCGGGTTCACCGCGGCGAATCCACACGTGCTTGCACCATGGGCCGGCCAAACCGTGACTCGCCGGCGCTCGCTGCCCGACGTCGTAGGGCCGGGCATGCGGGTGTTGGTGTGCGGTCTCAACCCGAGTGAATATGCCGCCGACACCGGGGTGGGGTTCGCCCGTCCAGGGAATCGCTTCTGGCCAGCTGTGGCCGACGTTGGGCTGGCGAACTCTGAGCGAGATCCCCGCGGCGCGTTGGCTGAGCACGGCCTCGGCATGACCGATCTGGCGAAGCGAGCCACACCTCGATCATCGGAACTGACCAAGGACGAGTACCGCGCCGGTCTGGCCCGGGTCGAGCGTCTCACCCGCTGGCTCATGCCGGCTGTCGTTTGCTTTGTCGGGCTCGAGGGTTACCGCGCAGCAGCCGACCGGAAGGCGGGGGCTGGCTGGATAGCCGACGGGCTTGGTGGTCGGCCGCTCTACCTCATGCCCTCGACGAGCGGCCTCAACGCGCGTACGACGGCTGCCGACTTCCGCGCCCATTTGGAGACGGTCATTGGCGCGTCATGGACAAGGTCGGCACCTGACAAGAGGGCTCGCCGGTAGGGTCAGTCCATGCAGCTCAGGGCATTCACCGAACCGCAGCTCGGCGCCAGTTTCGACGAGCAGCTGGCCCTCGCCTGCACCGCAGAAGAGCACGGCTATGACGCGTTTTTCCGCAGCGATCACCTGCTGACCTTCGCCGGCGAGGGACTGCCGGGTCCGACCGAATCGTGGATGACGCTGGCGGCCATCGGCCGGGAGACTCAACGGATCCGGCTTGGAACGCTGGTGACCTCGATCACCTTTCGGCACCCCGGCATGCTCGCCATCGCCGTTGCTCAAGCCGACGCAATGAGCGGTGGGAGGGTCGAGCTTGGCATCGGCGCCGGATGGTTTGAACAGGAGCACAAGGCCTACGCCGTGCCGTTCCCGCCACTTGGCACGCGATTCCAGCAGCTCGAGGAGCAACTCGAAATCCTCACCCGGTTCTGGACCGCACCGCCAGGCGATCGTGTGGCATTTGAGGGCTCCGAATACACCGTCGACCAGTCGCCCGCTCTTCCCAAGCCCGTGCAACAGCCCCACCCGCCGATCATCATCGGCGGCGGTGGTCCGAGCCGCACCCCGCGGCTGGCGGCGCGCTATGCGGATGAGTTCAACGTGCCGCCCACCGGACATTCGCCAGAGCAGGCCAAGGAGATGATCGACCGCGTCAAGGGCGCGTGCGAGGCGATCGATCGCGATCCGAACTCTCTTGTTTATTCGGCGGCCATGGCGGTGTGCTGCGGCACGAGCGAGGCTGAAGCGGCGCAGCGCGCCGCACGCATTGGTCGCCCGCTCGATCAGTTACGTGGTGACGCCGCGGCGGGCACGGTTGAGGAGGTGGCCGCCCGTCTGCGGAGCTACGACGAGATCGGCGTCTCGCGCGTGTATCTCCAGTTTCTGGACATCGCCGACCTTGACCATGTCGCGCTGGTGGGCTCCGAGGTGGGACCGCTCGTCGGATGAGGTCGGTCGACAACATGGTGGCCGTCGGCGACGACCTCGCCCTGGCCGTCTTCGACCATGGACCCGTCGACGCCCGACCGCTCGTGCTGGCGCATGGGATGACCTGGGATCACCGCCACTTTGCACCGCTGATCGCGGAGTTGGTGGCTGAAGGCCACCGGGTCGTGACCTACGACGCCCGCGGGGTCGGTCAGTCGACCCGACCCGTCACCGATCCGGCGGCGCATGCTCTGGCTGCCCAGGCAGACGACCTGGCGATACTTCTCGCCACCCTCGGCGGCCCCCAGCCGGTCATAGGCGGCGTTTCGGCCGGAGCCGCTATCAGCCTTGAGGTCGCCCGCCTCGGTCACCCCATCAGCGGGCTGGTACAGATCGCCCCAGGGGTCGGGCCCAATGGCGTCGCGCCAGAGACACGCGACTACCTCGCGTGGATGACGGCGTGTGTGGGAAAGGGAGGGTGGCCGGCCCTCCAGGACGGCATCGCGGCTTCCGATCAGCCGGCGTCCGCCATCGCCGACCAGCTCGCGCTCGCCAAAGTGTGGGAATCGATCTTCGACGTCAAATCGTTCGTGGCCATGATCAACGGCTTCCCTGGGTCATTGC
>JBPCMH010000372.1:0-3345 GCA_051002495.1 Acidimicrobiales bacterium | reverse complement strand
GGATGAATCCGCACGACGTGGCCGCGGCCGGTGTGCGTCCAGTGGCGACGGTGGCCGACATAGGAGCGGCGTCCGCAGAGGTGAAGTCGGTGGCGTGCGGCCCGGAGGTGCAGGGCTACATCGTGTCGATCGTTCGTGCTACCCGTGATGCGCCCTCGGTGTCGCTTGGCGTGTCTCCCCGCGGCGCCACCGCGCTGCTCCACGCGTCCAAAGCCTGGGCGTGGCTCGGCGACCGTCCTTTCGTCACGCCAGATGACGTCAAAGCGATGGCCAAGGCCTGTTTTCGTCACCGCCTCCAGCTGCGGCCCGAAGTGGAGCTCGAAGGTGGCAACCCAGACGGCATCCTCGACGGGATTTTGGCTACGGTCCCCGTCCCCCGGTGATTCCCGTCCCCACCCGCCGTGTGGCGATCGTCGCCGCTGCTGCCGCCGTCGTTGTCGGCGCGTGGCCCGGCGGATCAGCTCCGTCGCTGCTCGTGGTGAACGCGGTGATTCTCGTCTCGTTTCTCATTGACGCGGCAACTGCGCCGACGCCGGGCCAGGTGGACGTGGAGCGGCAGATCCCGAGCGTCATCCCGTTGGGCGGCGAGGCCGAAGTCGTCTGGACGGTTCGCAACTCGGGCGCCCGCCGCCTCACCATCCACCTCGCCGACTCGTTGGCCCCGTCGCTCGGCGCATCGACTCGCAAGGTGCGGTTGGTGGTTCCCGGCGACCCCCGGACGACGATGGCCGCGACGGCCAGAGCTGCTCTTCGCCCGACCCGGCGGGGACGGTTCGATCTCAACAGGATCACCGTGCGAACGGAGGGACGGCTGGGCCTGGGTGCACGGCAAGGTGAGGTCGAGCGAAGGGGCGCGATCCGGGTTTATCCGCCGTTCGACTCGCGGGACGAGGCTGAGCTACGGATCAATAAGGGCCGCCTGCTCGAAGTCGGCCTTCGTTCGGCGGTGGGCCGGGGCGGCGGCACCGAGTTTGAGGCCCTGCGCGAGTACACCGCCGACGACGAGTTCCGTCGAGTCGATTGGTCGGCGACGGCGAGGGCAGGCCGGCCGATCGTCCGCACCTACCGCGCCGAGCGAAACCAAAGCGTTCTGCTGCTGCTCGACACTGGGCGCACCATGGCCGGTCGGGTGGGTGGCTCGCCCCGTCTCGAACATGCGATGGACGCGGTGATGATGCTCACCGCGGTCTGCTCCAGGCTCGGCGACCGAGTGGGTCTGATGGCCTTTGACCGTGAGACCCGCGCCGCCGTTCCTCCGAGATCGGGGCGGGCCCAGCTTGGGCTGGTCACGGAGGCCATGTATGAGCTTGAGCCCAGGCTGGTCGAAAGCGACTACGCCGCGGCCTTTGTCGACATGCTCAGCCGATACCGCCGTCGCTCGCTCGTGGTGATCCTGACCGAGCTGAACGAGCAGGCCGTGGCTGAAAGTCTGCTTCCCGCGCTCCCACGCGTCGCCAGAGACCATCTGGTGGTCACGGCTTCCGTGCAAGATCCCCAGGTGGCGGAGTGGGCCAGCCGCACCCCGTCCGATATCGGGGCGGGTTACCGGAGGGCAGCCGCGATCGCATCGCTCGAGGAGCGTCGCCGGATCACCGCTCGACTACGGGGGATCGGCGTGACCGTCGTCGACGAACAGCCGGGCAAGCTTGCGCCGGTCTTGGCTGACGCCTACCTCAAGGTCAAGGCGACCGGGCGGCTTTGAGAACCTGCCCAGCCGGGGCCGTCGCCTTCTCCGATCGCACCGGTGTAGCCCGCGGCCGCGGCACGGCTGCCGAAGGACCACAGGTAGAGCAGGAAGGCGGCTTCGACCGTTGCGCCCACACCGACGCGCAAGGCCGTCGGCAGGCCTGAGCCGGTCACGAAGCCCTCGATGATGCCGGCCACGACGAAGGCAAGCATGAGGCCGAGCACAACGGCCGCGGCACGTCGGCCCTCCTCGCGCAGCGCCACACCTCGCCGTCGGTCCCCTGGGTCGATGATCGTCCAACCGAGTCGGAGCCCAGCCCCGCCCGCGATGACCACAGCTGTGATCTCAAGGAGGCCATGCGGCAGGATCAGCCCGAAGAACTTGGGGCTCGCGCCTGCCGCCGCGAACAGGCCTCCCGCCATTCCCAGGCTGGCTCCGTTCATGACCAGCACATACGCCGTCGGCACGCACAGCAGGATGCCGCTGGCGAACGCGAGGAAGCTGACCTGGATGTTGTTGGTGGTCACCAGCGACGCGAACTCCGCAGCGGGTTGCGACGAGTAGTAGTCCTCGAAGTCGCGGGCGAGGTAGGCCTCGCGGACCTGGGCAGGCGCCGATGCTTCAACCGCGGCGGGGGATTGCGCCAGCCATGTCCCGAGGGCGATGGCCGGAGCGAAGAACAGGAGGGCCGAGATGGCCACGAACCACCGGTTGTGCCACACCGCGGCGGGAAAGGTCACCGTGAAGAAGCGCCCCATGGCCCGCAGGGTTCGGGGTCGGCTGCCGTAGATGAGCCCACCGGCGGTGGCGACGATCCCGGTCAGGCGGGCGACGAGAGCAGGGTCGCCGTAGTAGGTGCGCGCGTAGGACAGATGCCCGGAGACTCGCTGGTACAACTGCACGAGCTCATCGAGCTCGGCCGCCGACAACGACGACAGCCCGCCGCGGGCTCGGCCGGTGAGACCGGCCAGCCGGTCCCATGCGGGTTGGTTGATGGCGAGGAAGCGGTCGAGGTCCATGACGTGGCCCGGAGGCGACTCAACGGTACCGCTCCGCGGCCGCTCGGCTCGTCCACCGCAGGCAGCAACCGGGCGAGGGAGGGTCTACCGTCTTCTCGTGAGCATGGCCGGACCGACCGCGGATCGCATCGTCACGCCGGAGGCGGTCGTGCTCGACTTCGAAACCGCCGGTCTGGCGTCGCGGCTGCTCTCGGGCGCCATCGACATTGCCGTCCAGTTCCTCCTGTTGCTCGTGGTCATTATCGGAGGCGTTGCCGTGGCCGAAGGCTTCGGCGGCGGAGGCGTGGCCGCCGCCGCGGTGTATTTTGCCATCTTCCTGACGTTGTTCGGCTACCCGGCCGCGCAGGAGACGCTGTGGCGCGGAAAGACGGTCGGCAAGGCGGCCATGGGGTTGCGGGTCGTGACTGCCGACGGGCTTCCGGTCCGGTTCCGGCACGCCGCTATCCGTTCCATGCTCGGTCTCGTTGACAAGTTCCTCGCCTCCGGTGCCATCGGCCTGATCGCCATACTCGTCTCGGGACGTAACCAACGCCTGGGCGATCTCGTGGCCGGGACCATCGTGCTCCGCGAGCGCAAGGCGTCCCAGGCGCCGGTGGCGTTGGCCTTCCCGCCGCCGCCTGGCTTAGAGGACTACTGCGC
>JBPCMH010000371.1:0-9891 GCA_051002495.1 Acidimicrobiales bacterium | reverse complement strand
GGTCTGGCTTGTCGCCAGCCGGAATACCGCATCGCTGTTGGCCTTCCGGGATTTCCCCCACCGCGAGGCAGCCAAAGGGGTCCACGGTCAGGGCAAGGGCCGCCATGGAGCCCGTGGGGATGACACCGTTGTCCCCGTGCCTGAAGGGACCGTTGTCTTAGGTCGGGACGGCTCGGTGTTGGCCGACCTGGTCCATGACGGCGACCGCTACCTGGCCGCCAAGGGTGGGCAAGGGGGCAAAGGGAACAGCCGTTTCCTGTCGAACCGTCGTCGTGCGCCGAGCTTTGCCGAGCAGGGCGAGGTGGGGGAGGAGTTCTACCTCAACCTCGAGCTCAAGCTCATGGCCGATGTCGCGCTGGTTGGCTTCCCCAATGCTGGCAAGTCGACGCTCATCTCTCGGATCTCGGCGGCCAAACCCAAGATCGCCAACTACCCCTTCACCACGCTCGAGCCGCACCTGGGCGTCGTGCGCATCGACGACCGCGAGTTCGTCGTCGCCGACATTCCTGGCCTGATTGAAGGCGCGGCCGAAGGAAAGGGTCTCGGTCATCAGTTCCTGAGACACATCGAACGGGCACGGGCCCTCGTCGTCCTGATCGATCTCGCCCCCATGGATGAGCGGGCCCCCGACGAGCAGTTGAGCGTGCTGCTGGCCGAGTTAGAGCGGTATCAGCCGTCCCTCCTGGAGCGGCCTCGGCTCGTGGTGGGCGCCAAGGGCGACGCCGCGGTCTTCGACTGGGAGGGCGACACCATCTCGGCCGTGACCGGCGACGGCATCAGGCCGTTGATCGGACGCTTGGCCGATCTTGTGGACCAAGCCAGGGCGACGGCGGTCACCGCGTCGTCGTTCGTGGTGCATCGCCCCGAGCCCGCAGGTATCAGCGTGACCAGAGAGGACGACGCGTCGTTCGTGGTGCACGGTCGGGCAGCGTTGCGCGCCGTGGCACTCAACGACCTCACAAACCCGGAGGCGCTGGCCCACGTGCAGGACCGTCTCAAGCGTCTCGGCGTCGACAAGGCCCTGGCCAAGGCCGGCGCGCAGGAAGGCGACGAGGTCCACATCGGAACGTTCGCCTTCGAGTACCAGGAGAGCTGAGGCGTGGCGACCGCCGTCGTGAAGGTCGGTACCTCGTCGGTCACCGACGATGCGGGCGTCATCGACGAGACGATGATTGCCAAGCTGTGCGATGAGGTTGCTGCGGCCCGAGCCGCGGGCCACATCGTGGTGATCGTCACGAGCGGTGCGATCGCCGCAGGCGTTCCCGCCCTCGGGATGCCCGTCCGTCCGACGGACCTCCCTACGCTCCAGGCCGTCGCTGCGGTTGGTCAGAGCCGGTTGATGCGGGTGTACGACGATGCCCTCGCCGCCCGTGGTTTGGTTGGTGCGCAGGTGTTGCTGGCCCCGCTCGACTTCGTGCATCGTCAGCAGTACCTGCACGCCCGGCAGACCCTCGACCGGCTGCTCGATCTCGGTGCTGTGCCGGTGGTCAACGAGAACGACGCGGTGGCCGACGACGAGATCCGGTTTGGCGACAACGACCGACTGGCGGCCCTCGTCGCCCACTTGGTCGCGGCCGATGTCCTCGTGCTTCTCACCGACACGCCGGGGCTCTTCACCGCCGATCCCAGACTGCACGCGGATGCCTCGCTCATCGAGGAGATCATCGAGGTCGACCAGGAGATGGAAGCCGCAGCGGGGGGAACAGGCTCGGCGCGGGGCAGCGGGGGGATGGCGTCCAAACTCGCGGCGGCCAAGATCGCGGCGTGGTCAGGCGTGCGGGCAGTGATCGCGGGAGCGTCGGTCGAGGGGATCGTCACCGCGTCGATCGAGGGCCGGTCAGGAACCGGAACCGTTGTTCGCCCCCACGATCGCCGCCTGCCGGCGCGCAAGTTGTGGATCGCGTTCGCGGTTGGGGCATCTGGCACGATCGTGGTCGACGAGGGCGCCAAGACGGCGCTCACCGAGGGCAACCGCTCGCTGCTCCCGGCTGGCGTCGTGTCGGCCGAGGGCGCGTTCGAAGCCGATCAGGCGGTCGAGATCTCAACGCCAGACGGCAAGGTGTTCGCCAAGGGATTGGCGGGTATGCCGGCCGACCAGGTGAGGGCGTGGGCCGGAAAGCGAACCCCGCAACTCCCGCCGGAGCTCTCCCACGAGGTCGTCCACCGCGACGATCTGGTCATTCTTCCCTGAGGGAAGTCAGGGCCGGTGGGATCAGGAGGCGGAGCCGCCCTCGACCTGCTCTTTGGCTTCGCCGGCCTCGGCCGCGGGGGCCGCTTCAGTTTCGATGCCGAGTTGGGCCTTGATCTGGCTGAGACGGGCCTGAGCTTCGGTGTCCATGGCCGCTTGCTCCACCTCGAGCATGCGTGACTCCACGGTGGACTCCTGCAGCTCGGAGGCGCCGAGCGCTTTGGCGTAGCGCGCCTCGATCTTGTCGCGCACTTCTTCGAGGGAAGGGACGTCCTGGCCCACCGTCTCGGAAAGCGTGGCCATGGCCCTGTTCATCTGCTCTTGCATCTTGGCTTGGTCGAGCTGACTCATGAGCTTCTGGCGCTCGCTCAGCTTCTTCTGGAGCGCCATCGCGTTCTGCTGGACGGCGGTCTTGGCCTGATCCGACGCCTGCGTTGACTGCAGCGACAGTTGCTTGAGGGATTCGACTTCCTTCTCGATGCTCACGAGCCGGCCGGCGAATGACTCGGCTGCGTTCGTGAACTCGCCCGCCTTCTTGGTGTCGCCCGCCTTTTGGGCGTCGTCGGCCATCAGGACGGCCTTGCGGGCCTGCCCGCCGAGCTTTTCGAGTTCCTCCATGGCCCGGTTCAGCCGCATCTCCGTCTGCTTCTGGTTGGCGATGACGTTGGCCGCCTGCTCCTTGAGCCGGCGGTGCTGGTCCTGGGCCTCGATGATCGCCTGCTCGAGTTGCACCTTCGGGTCAGCGGTTTCGTTGAATTTCCCGGTGAGTGCGGCGGTCAGGTAGCGCCAAGTGCGGCGGATCAGCTTGAACATGAAGTGGAGATTAGGCCGTCCCAGCCGCGGATGTGCCCGGTGTGCCCTGTGTCTCTTCGATGGCCTGCCGGAGCGACTCCATCTCACCGACCACGTTCTCCACATCTGCGGTGAGCGGACTGAGCGCGCTGGCGTCGACATCGCCCGAGACCGACAGCTCAACTGCCCGTGCTACCGACTCGTCGAGCTGGGCGTTCAAGACCCGCAGTCGGTTCTGGGCGTCGGTGGCCACCATGGCCAGCCGTTCGCCGGAAGCGATCTGACTCTCGAGCGCCTGCTTCGTGCGTTCGAGCGCGGCCATGGTTGATGCCTGCCCGCCGCGGGCGATGTCGGCTTCGATCTCCTGCAACTCGCGTCGCACGGATTCCACGTCGAGTTGGCGGTACGCCCGTTCGAGGTTGTGTCCCTGGCGAGCGATCCGCCAACACGCCTGCACACCGTCCTGCACCCTCGACCCGATCTCTTCCAGACGGTTCTTGAGCGGACCCGACCGGGTCTGGTGCACCGTACGACCGAAGCGCGTGTCGGCCTGCTGGGCGTCCATGACAAACCGTCGCCACGGCTCGGCCAGCGTGAACGGATCGATTCGCTCGCTGCCACCGGGTCGAGGCACCGACGCCGCGACCCGTGCGGCCCAAGCCAACACGCCAAACACCGGAGCGGCCACGATCGGAACGCCGGCCAGGATGGCCAGGGCCGTGCCGGCGCCGGCGAGGACGATGCCGGCGGGCGACATCATGGCCCGGGCGACCTTCGGGGTCCGGAGCCGAGCCGGCAGCCGCTCGATCACGTCAGAAGTTGCTCACGACCGCGGTGAACACCTTGTCGATGGTGCGCGGGTCGCTGGCGTCGTAGGCCGCGGCGTTGGTGGCTTCGGCCATCTGCTTGAGCGTGCCTCTGTCGGCGTCCTGGCCATATGCGATGGTGAACAGACGGATCGGCGTGCTCGATTGGCCCTCGCTGGAGGCGCGCAGGGTGTTCAGCGTGCCGACCAGGTCGCGGTTCCGGTCCTCGTTCTTGCCGTCGGTCAACAGCACCACGGCGTTGATACGCGTCGGATCGAAGTCGCGGAGCATGTCCTCATACGACGCTCTGGCCACGGTGAACAGCGGCGTTCCCTCGGTCGGAATGAGGGAACGGATCTTGGTGCGCAGGCCCTCGCGCTGCGCCCCGATCGGCCCGATTGGCACGAGGTCGAGGTATTCGGTCGGCGCTTGCGGGCTGATGTTGGTGCTGAAGATCCGGAGGCCAACTTGGTCGTCGTCCTTGAACTGGCTGAGGGCGTCGGCCGCAGCCCGTTTGGCCAGGTCGAGTTTGCTCACGTTGTCGCCGGCCTCGTCGCCCATCGATCCGGACACGTCCATCACCAACAAGACCCTGGCCGACTTGCGCTGTTCGGCCCACTTGTCGATGAGCTTCACCAGCACGTCGGGCTCGGGGACGCCGAGCGTTGTCGCCGGCTTCGTTGGATCGACACCGAACTCCGCGGAGATGGGGGCGGTGACCTTCACGGCCGGGTTGCCGGGGCGGAAGCCGAACTCCAGCACCCGCTCCTGGTTCTCGGGTAGCTGTACGAACTCCTCGAAAGCGGCCGCGCCCTCCTTCTGCGCCTCGGTCACCCACGGCGCGTCGAGGATGAACAACGGGTTGTCCGAGAAGAGGGTGCCCTCCTTCGGGTACACCGCCACCAGCTGCACCCGGGGCTCGCGGGGCCGCTCACCGGGATCGAGCACGCCATCCGGGTTGCCCTTGTTGTAGGCGATGATCGACGTCTCCTCGACGGCGACGGCCGACACGTAGGTGAGCGCCGCACCGGACCGATCGTTGCGGTACAAGTTGTTGAGGAACGTCAAGGTGGTGTCGCCGTAGTGGACGACGGCTGACTCGACGCCGCGCATGAACTCGTCGACGTCGGGCCTCGACAGATCCTCCGTAGTAAGCCCTGAGGTCTTGGCTGTGGCCGCGTAGTACTGGGCGATGGTCGCGGAGAGCCCGCTCGTCGAGAAGTTGGGGTTCGTCCGGCCGAGCTTGAAGGGACCCCATTCGGGGTGACCCTTGGCCGCCCATCCTTGCGGGTCGCGGGCGAGCGCCAGCATGTCTGACCAGCCGAGTTCGGCGTTGGGCCATCCGAGGGCGACGGCCATCGGCTTCGGCATGGCGATGACGAGCGGCGTGAGCATGAACGGCTTGGCGTTCGTTGGCGCGATCGGCGGTTGTCCCTTGTCGGCCAGGCGCTGATTGAGGACCCCGCCCCACGATGCGGCCGCCGGTGACCACACCACGGGCTTCGTGCCGTTGAGGTCTTCGTCGGGCCAGCCCTCGGCCAAAAGCTGGGCACCGGCGCCCAACCGGAAACCGGTATCCGGCACCGAGGCGAAGCAAGCCCACGGGATGCCACCGCTGGGCGGTCGCAGGCAGTCAGGGCCCTTCCCGGCCGCGCTCGGCCCGGCAATGTAGAGCAGTGCAGTGCGGGCGATCGGCTCACCGAGCTCGGCGAACAAGGGTTGACGGCCGGCGGCCCGTCTGGCTTCGTCGACCATGGCCGCCCAGGGGCCGGGAGTGAGCCAGCCGTCGACTGCGTCGGCTTCCTCGCCGGTTGCGTCGGCCGCGATCAACCGCTCGGCCGTCACGCTGGCGGGCTCGACGGTGACCTCGGCCATGCCCTGGGCGTCCATGGCCAGGCACAGTGCTTTCAACTCGGTGGTGCACACCAGCTGAAGGTCGCTGGGGCCGCCGGTGACGGTGCCGTCGGTGGCCAACGAACGGGCCACGATGGCCCCGACGACCATGCCAATGGCGACGATGAACGCGATGATCCGTCGGCCGGCCACGCTCAGGAGCGTAGGGGAGCGTTCGACATGACCGGCGTGTGGCTCATTCGTCGGCCTCCGGGGCCGGGTCCGCAGTGTCGTGGCCTGCGGGTGGGATCACATCGGCCGCCTCGAGTGCCATCAGTTGTTCGTTGGTCGGGTTGGGGAGCTCAACGACGCGCGTGGCCTGATGGGCCAAGGCCGCCTCGAAGATGTTGCGGACCAATCGGCCGTTGCCGAAGCCCTTGTCGCGTGCCTGACCATCGAGGTGGTCACGGAGCGCCTCGCGGGCGTCGGAGGTCAGCGTGTAGGACGTCTTGCGGCAGAGCGAGTCGAAGATGGCGACGAGCTCGCCGGTTGTGTAGTCGGGGAAAAAGATGGTCTTGGGAAAGCGCGACCGGAGCCCGGGGTTTGACTCGGTGAAGGTGTGCATCTCCGCGGGATACCCGGCGGCGATGACCACGATCTCGTCGCGGTGATCCTCGATCAACTTGACGAGTGTGTCGGTGGCCTCGATCCCGAAGTCGCTCTCACCGCCTCTGGCCAGCGCGTAGGCCTCGTCGATGAGCAGTACGCCCCCGATGGCGGTGTCGAAAACCTCGCGCACCTTCAGCGCGGTCTGCCCGACGTAGCCGGCGACGAGGCCGCTGCGATCGGTCTCGACTAGATGGCCGACTTGCACCACGCCAAGCGTCCGGAAGATCTGGGCCAGCAGCCGGGCGACCGTCGTCTTCCCCGTACCGGGGTTGCCCGTGAAGATCATGTGCCGGCTTGAGTCGACGATTGGCAGGCCGCGCTCCTGGCGGAGCTTCTGCACCCGAATCAGGTTGGTGACCAGCTTGACCTCTGCCTTCACCGGGCCAAGCCCGATGAGCTCGTCGAGCTCGGCGATGAGGTCTTCGATGGGGCGGGCCGCCTCGGCTGGGGGCTGAGGCTTGCCTGTGATGCCCTCGGTCGGCTTGCCGGACGCGGTCGCCGTCGGGGAAGGGTCGTGGTGGCCGGGACGGGGAACGCCAGCCGAGTCGATGGCCCGCAGGAGCATGGAGCGGTAACGCTCCAATGCGCCCAGCTCCGCGTCCGACGGCACCGCATCGATCGCACACACCGCGTGGGCCAACTCCATGGCCCGCTGGTAGTACAGCCAACTGCTGCGGGTGCGGCGCGTCGTGTCGGTCTGAACGAGGATGTCGAAAAGCAGCGACGGTGCGGCCAACCACGCCCGCTTGCCTTCGACCAGCCGGGCTCCGCGCACATGTTGTGGGCTGGCGTAGCTGAGCTGGGTCGGCATCCGTGGGGCAAACGTGCGCAGGAGGGCCCAGAGCTCGGTATCGCTCTGACGGCTGTCGGAGTCGATGAATGCCGTAACCAGGTTGAACGCTTCGACGGTGATGTCCTGGGGCGGCTTGTGGGCGGGAACACCAGGGATGACGTCGTGGGCGATGCCGGCCAAGATCGGCGTGAGGTCGGTGACGAACGCCTCGACCGGCCTTGCGATGAGTTCCTCGGCATCCACGATCCGTCAGTCTGGCCCACCGCACCGCCGTTGGTGGCGAACCCTGCCTGTTTGCACGCCGTGACGCGGCGGTACTCTTCACGACGTGGTGACCCCCTCCGCGACCGGCCGCGCCCGACTCGAAGCGCTTGGCCGACGGGCGAAAGACGCGTCTCGGCTGGTGGCGTTGGCGTCGTCGGACGGGCGCGACGATGCCTTGCGGCAAGCCGCGGATCTGTTGGTCGAGGGAACCATCGCCGTGCTCGAGGCCAACGAGCGCGATGTGGAGCGAGCCCGGGCCGCGGGAACAACCGAGACGGTGATTGACCGGCTTCGCCTCGATGACAAGCGGGTCGCGGCGATGGCCGATGGGCTGCGCCAGGTGGCCGGGCTCCCTGACCCGGTTGGCGAGGTCATGGCTGACTGGGAGCGCCCCAACGGGCTGCGAATCCAGCAGGTGAGAGTGCCCTTGGGCGTGGTTGGCATCATCTACGAGAACCGACCGAATGTCACGAGCGATGCCGCCGGTCTTTGTCTGAAGTCTGGCAACGCGGCCTTCCTTCGCGGCTCGTCCGCAGCCATCGACTCCAACACCGAGATCACCCGCCTGCTGCGGGCCGGGGTCGCCAAGGCCGGCCTGCCCGAGGACTCCGTTGTTCTCGTCGAGGACACATCCAGGGAGTCGGCCGTCGAGTTCATGCGCCTGCGGGGTCTCATCGACTGCCTCATCCCCCGTGGAGGGCGGTCGCTCATCGAGTCGATCCTCGAGAACGCGACCGTGCCTTACGTCATCGATGGCGCCGGGAACTGCCACGTGTATGTCGATGCCGCGGCTGATCTCGACATGGCGCTCCGCATCGTGCGCAACGCGAAGACGCAGCGCCCGTCGTTCTGCAACTCGGCCGAGTCACTCGTCGTGCACGCGGATGTCGCCGCCCAGTTCCTCCCGGCCGCGGCCGCCGCGCTGGAAGGCGTGGAGTTGGTTGGCGACAGTCGATCGCAGACGTTCGTCGCCGGCCAACGCATCAGCGCCGCGAACGAAGCCGACTTCGCCACCGAATTCCTCGACCTGAAAATGAGCGTGGTCGTGGTCGACTCCCTTGACGATGCGATCGCCCACGTGAACCGGTACGGCTCGGGTCACACCGAAGCCATCGTCACGTCCAACGAGGCAGCCGCCGGCCGGTTCAGCCGTGAAGTCGACGCAGCCGCGGTCGTCGTGAATGCCTCCACCCGGTTCACCGACGGCGAGGAGTTCGGCTTCGGGGCCGAGATCGGGATCTCCACTCAGAAGCTCCACGCCCGCGGTCCGATGGGTCTCCGGGAGCTCACGACCTACAAATACCTGGTGTCCGGCACCGGCCAGACCCGCGACTGACCGGGCTGAGCGAACCAACTAGACCGCTCAGTCAAGTTTCCGTAGGATCACCGGATGGCTGATCCCCGGTTCGAGTCGGTCCCTGCTGTTCGCGATTCCCTACGCGACGTCGCTTATCTCGCTGACGAGGGCATTGCCGGCATCGTGTACCTGGCTGATCGCCTCGGCAAGCCGGTTCTGGTTGAGGGCCCGGCTGGCACGGGCAAGACCGAGTTGGCGAAGGCGGTCGCGGCTATGACTGGCGCTCGGCTCATCCGCCTGCAGTGCTACGAGGGCCTCGATGAATCGAAGGCGCTCTACGAGTGGAACTACAAGAAGCAGCTCCTGCGTATCCAGGCCCAGCGGGTCGTGGAGGAGTCCGGGGTGGAGTGGACCGAGATCGAGGAGGACATCTTCTCCGAAGAGTTCCTCCTGACCCGCCCGCTCCTTGAGGCGATCCGGTCCGAAGACCCTGTCGTGCTACTGATCGACGAGGTCGACCGGGTTGAGGTCGAGACCGAAGCGCTGCTGCTGGAGATTCTTTCCGACTACCAGGTATCGATCCCTGAGCTCGGCACCGTCGTGGCCAAGCAGATCCCGCTGGTCTTTCTCACGTCGAACAACACGAGGGAGCTGTCAGAGGCGCTCAAGCGACGCTGCTTGTATCTGCACCTCGACTACCCGGACCTGGAGCGCGAGAAGGAGATCGTTCTCACTCGTATCCCCGAAGTCACCGATCACCTGGCCGATCAGATCGTCCGCATCGTGCGCTCGATCCGCTCGCTCGAGTTGAAGAAGGCGCCGTCGGTATCGGAGACGCTCGACTGGGCGCGCACGCTGTTGCTTCTCGGTGTGGAGAACATCGACGCTGAGCAGGCCAAGGAGACGCTGCACATCCTCCTGAAGTACCAGACCGACATCGCCAAGGCGGCCAAGGAACTGTCGACCAACGGAGCGGGCTAGAGCAGCATGCTCGACCTCCTCGCCGGTTTCATCCAGGAGCTTCGCAACGCCGGGCTTCCGGTCTCGTTGACCGAGAACCTCGACGCGATGGAGGCCCTTCAGCACATTCCGCTCGAGGACCGTGAGGCCTTCAAGTACGCGTTGGGCGCGACGCTGGTGAAGAACCACTCGCACTGGAAGACCTTTGAGACCGTCTTCGACGTCTATTTCTCGATGCGCGGCGCGCACTACAAGATAGATGGGGATGCCGACGGCGAGCCGTCCCAGT
>JBPCMH010000370.1:0-3909 GCA_051002495.1 Acidimicrobiales bacterium | reverse complement strand
CGGACGCGTCGCTCGGAGGTGTCCTCGCGATCCTCGTCCTACAGCACCTCCCGCATCCCGCGGCCTTCATCGCCGAGATCCGGCGCTGCCTCCGGCCGGGCGGGCACCTGTTGATCACCGCTCCCGCCCGCGACAGCACGTCGCTCACGTCCCAGAACCTGTACTGGCGGCTGCGCGCAGCGTGCGCCCACCGCGTGCCCGGCGTCGTCCGCTTCTACGACACGAACTCCCTCCCTCGTCTAGTCGAGGACCAGGGCCTGACCGTCGTCGAGTGCAACGGCGAGCTCGGTCGCGTGAGCGTGTTGGCTCGCGCATGACGTCCCTCGTCGAATGTGCCCTCCAACGCCGGGTGGAGGGCGCGCCGAAGTGCCGTTCGTTGGCGACGGCTGGATCCGCGCTATCGGCTCTTCGGTGCTAGGCCCGGATACCCCCGCCGCCATGCGCGCCGAGTCCGCGAGGTCAGAGCGGCTCGTGTTCGCCAAGGTCGTGGCATCGATGCCGGTGACCTGCTCGGCCAACCAGAAGTACTCGGCTAGGCCAAGGTAGCGGATCACTCTGCTGCCGCAACCGGGATCGCGCTGCGCGTCGGCGTGCACACGGGCGAGTGCGAACGGCGCGGCAGCGATCTCGCTGGACTCACGGTGCACGTCGCCGCACGGGTCGCAGCCCTCGCCACCTCAGGCCAGGTGTTGGTATCACGAACCGTTCGCGATCTTGCGGTGGGCTCGGGCCTACGATTCGCCGACGCCGGGGAGCACGAACTCAAAGGCGTGCCCGAGCCATGGCAACTCTTCGCTCTCGATCCCTGACCCCGTCCCTACGAGCAGCACGAGTGCCGGCCTGCGCGCGTTTCGGGGCGCATGCGGCGGCCGGACCCCGGGCACGCCGGATCGTGACCGAGGTACCCTCGGTGCGGAACGAGGGGGTGCGGGAATGAGTTCGATCGGTACCGACTACCTGGTGGTCGGTGCCGGCGCCACGGGCATGGCGTTCACCGACACATTGGTCGGCGAAGCCGACGTCGACGTGGTGATGGTGGACCGACGCCACTCGCCGGGTGGCCACTGGAACGACGACTACCCGTTCGTGCGCCTGCACCAGCCGTCAGCGCTCTACGGGGTCGTCTCGCGCACGCTGGGCGCTGACCGGATCGACACCACCGGGGCCAACGCGGGGTGCTACGAGCGCGCCACCGCGGCCGAGCTGTGCGACTACTACGGCCGCGTCCTCCACGAGCAGCTGCTCCCGTCGGGAAAGGTCCGGTTCCTCGGGAACCACGACCACCTCGGCGCCGATGACGAGGGCCACCGCCTGCGGTCGCGGCTGACCGGTGAGGTCACCACGGTGCGGGTCCGGAAACGGTTGGTGGACGCCACCCACATGGAATCCTCGTTGCCGTCGACGCACACTCCGTCATTCGGTGTCCACCCCGACGTGCGCCTCGTGACGCCGAACGGCCTCGTGGACCTCGACGCCGCGCCATCCGGCTTCACCGTGATCGGCTCGGGCAAGACGGCGATGGACACCTGCTGCTGGTTGGTGGACAACGGGGTCGTGCCCGACGCCATCCGCTGGATCCGACCCCGAGACGCCTGGACGAACAACCGTGACGACATCCAACCCCTGTCCCTCGTCGGCCGGTTGGCCGATTGGCTGGCCCGGCAGAACGAGGCCAGCGCCGAGGCCGAGGACCTCCACGACCTCATGGCCCGGCTGGAGGACAACGGCTCGATCATCCGCCTCGACCCAGCGGTGGAACCGACCTTCTTCCGGGGCGCGATCCTCAGCGCCGGCGAGCGCGCCACCCTGCGCAGCATCGAGAACGTCGTCCGGCTCGGGAAGGTCGCCCGCATCGGCCGGACCGAGATCGAGCTCGACCACGGGTCGATCCCCACCGACCTCTCGCACGTCCACATCGACTGCACCGCTGCCGGGTTGGGTGCGAAGGGTGACCGGCCGGTCTTCGAGGACGGGCGGGTCACCCTCCAGTGGGTGCAGGCCGGCATCGCCCCGTTCAGCGCGGCGTTGATCGGCTACGTCGAGGCCAACCGCGACCACGACGACGACAGGAACCGGCTGTGCCCGCCGAACGGGTTCACGCCGAAGGCCGACGCTCGGAACCTGGCCCGGACCTGGGCTATCACCCAGCGGGCGGTCGGAGCCTGGATGGCCGAGGACGACGTGAACGACTGGATGTCCCGCTGCCGGTTGTCGCCGCTGGGCAACATCGGCGAGTACCTGGCCGAACCCGTGATGGCATCACTCCTGCGGATGTGGTCCGCGCAGGGCGCCGCCGTCGAGAACCTCGAGCGGATCCTGGCCGAGGACGCCGACGCCGACGCCTCCGCCTGACCGACGGTCGTCAGTCGGGCAGGGATCGAGCGGTGGGGCACGCCACCCGCGACGCATGGTGCCTCTACATCGGCGAGGACGGCGTCGCCTCTGTCCGATCCGCACCGGTCGCCATGTGGTCGAGTGCCTCGATTGCCAGGCTCGCGATCTGGTCACCGGAGAGCACGTCGTCGGGGTTCAGCTCGGGAAAGGACTCGGCCAGGAGCTGCAGCCGTTCTCCTTGGGCGCCGAAGGCGTCTGGGCTCGACGGGGCGCGCTCGATCGCGTGGTGCAGTCGGGCGGCGACGGCCGATCGGCCCCCACGTTCGAGGAACTCGACGGCATTGCGCAGCGCAACCCACTGATGCGCCCAGTTGCCGCGAAGGTGCCATTCCTTGATAAGGTCGCGCAGGATCCGAGCGGCCTCGGCATCGTGTCCCAGTTGCATCGTCGCAGTGGCGAGCGAGACTCGACTGACACCGTTCAGGATCGGCCAGCCCCACCGCTCGGAGATCGCGATCGACTCGTCGAGCATGGCTCTTGCTCGTTCTGGGTCGGTCGGCGCGCCCGCTTCAGCGAGCGCGTAGAGACCCCAGGCCCGTTCGTGATCCAACTGATGCATGTCCGCCAGCTCCAGCATTCGTGTGGCGTGCTCCGTCGCCCGTCGAGGATCGCTCTCCTGGTAGTTGGAGCTGAGGCTGAGCATCAGGTGAACGTGACCCTCATCAAACGAGTCGAGGGACCCCGAATCGATCATCGCTTCCATGTCGTCGAGCGACAGGCGTCCTTCGAAGAAGTCGGTCATCACAAGAGCGAAGAGGGCGTCGTTGGGAAGGTCTTCAGCCTGGTGCAGCGATCTCAGCTTCTCGAGATAGCCGTCGCGCTTCGCGATGTCCCCCCGATTTCGCGCCCTCTCGGCGGCTATGGCGAGTGCGATCGGGAACATCGTCGATGTCCGGGCCGATGGGCGTTCGAGCACATCGTCGAGCCAGCCGGCCATCTCCTCGCCGCGGCCGCTCAGATAGTACAGCCACCCGAATACCGCCGGAATCTCAAGAAACAGCGTCGGGTCGTCGATGGTCAATCCCCAGTTGCAGGCCGTGCGGAGGTTGTCGACTTCGGCGTCGATCATGCCGATTGCTTCCAACTTCGAGTCCCTGACCTGTGCGGCGATCCGGCCGGCCAAGGAGCGGTAGTAGTCGGCATGGGCCCGTCGCGCCGCTGCGTTGTCGTCATGGGCGTCGAGCTGGAGCTGGCCGTACTGCCGCAACGACTCCAACATCGTGAACCGCGTCCTGCCGAGCTCGTCGAGCTCGACATCGATCATCGACGCGCTGGCGAGGTGGTCCAAGGCGTCGAGCACGAGACCCGGGCGCGGCGCACCGTCGGCCGATGAGGCGCAGACGGCCTCTGCGGCCTCCAGAGTGCATCCTTGTGCGAAGACGCTGAGATGCCGGAACACCTCGCGTTCGGTCTCGTCGAGCAGCTCATGCGACCAGTCGATGGTCGCATGGAGCGTTTCGTGTCGAGCCTCGGTTGCGGTGCGGTCCGCGAGCACCGCGAGTTGCCCGTCGAGCC
>JBPCMH010000369.1:0-17151 GCA_051002495.1 Acidimicrobiales bacterium | reverse complement strand
TTGGGTCGCGGCTTCGGGCTGGTCGTCGCCCCCAGTCAACGCCACCGCCGCGACACCTGCGCCGAGCAATGGGATGAGCACGAGCAGGTGGCGCGGGTTGAACGATCTCGGGAAGCGCATTGAGGCGATGGTACCGAGAGGTTCGTGTCGCTTGAACGCGGGTTTGGTTCAGCTCTGGCCGCGTGGTGCGATCCGGAGGATGCGGTCATCGACTTCGGAGGGGCTGCCCCGGCCGTCCCGGTTCGACGTGGCCAGGTACACCGCGCCGTCAGGTCCGACCCGTACATCTCGCAGGCGACCGAACTGTCCGTCGTACAGCACCTCTTCGCCGGTCACTTTGCCGTCATCATCGAACGTGAGCCGGCGCAGGTCGCGTTCCTTCAAGGTGACGAACAGTAGCGAGCCCTTCCATTGAGGGATGAGGTCAGCGTCATAGGACGCGCAGCCCGCCGGCGCGATCGTGGGGGTCCAGTTCTTGATGCCGTTGCCCGTCTCGTCGGGCCATTGGCCGTTGAACCCGTCCGTGAGCACGTTCACCTCGTCGCCCTCGCTCGGGCCATGTTCGGTGGACAGGAACCGGCCGTCGGCCGCGAAGCAGAGGCCCTGGGTGTTCCGGAGGCCACGGGCGAACTGCCGAGACGCACCAGATGCCGGGTCGATGGCAAGGATCTTGCCGTTGATCTGCTTGGTGTCCTGGGAGAGGCTGGGGACCCCGGCGTCACCGGTGCTGGCATAAAGCGTGCCGTCAGGGCCGAATCGAAGCCGACCGCCGTCGTGGATGGGGGCCCGGCGGATGCCGCTCACGAGCACCTGTTCGCCGGATCCGTCCGGCCGGCGCTTCACGATGCGGTTGTCGTTCTTGGTTGTGTACATCAGATAAATGTTGTCGTCGGCGTCGATCTCGAGGCCCATGAGCCCGCTCTCGCCCTGTTCAACGACGCCGTCGATGGCGATGTTGGGGCCGTCGAACTGACCGAGCAGCCCACCGCGCTGGGTGTACCAGAGCCGATCCTTGCTGTCCCAGGCCAGGGCCCAGACCGTGTCGAGGCCGATGGCAACCTCGGTGACGGTGAGCGGGACGGAGTCTGGTCCGCCGGCAGCCACGTCCGGACCCGAGGCGGCGACCGTTGTTGACGGAGCGTCGTTGCTTTCGGACGACCCGTTCGATCCGCCGCCACACGCCGCGGTCACCAAGGCCAGCAGCAGGACAACGACGACGGGACGGACAGGATGCGAAGGCACCCAACGACGGTATGTGGCGCGAGCGCCAGGTGTTGGTCCGGGGCGATGGGGTGTTGACACGCGGGCTAAGGGGTGGGTTTCAGCACCCGGATAAGGCCCTCCTGGACGACCGAGACCGCCAGCGCGCCGTCCTCGCGGTAGATGCCTCCCCGGGCGAGGCCCCGAGCGCCTGAGGCCGACGGGCTCTCCTGGTCATAGAGCAACCACTCGTCGGCTCGGAAGGGTCGGTGGAACCACATGGCGTGGTCGAGGCTGGCCATCATGATCGGGCCGAACGGGTCTCCCTTTGGCAGTTCGCCGCGATGGGGCATCAATGTCGAATCGAGCAGCGTCATGTCAGACGCGTAGGCCACAACGCACGCGTGCAGCAGCGGGTCGTCCGGAAGGCGGCCGTCGGCGCGGATCCACACCTGCTGGCTCGGGTCGCGCTCATCGGGTGCTGATCCACGCCAGGGTTCGCTGACGTAGCGAGTGTCGATGGGGCGAGACCGGTCATACCAGTCGCCCATCTCATCCTTGAACGGCTCCATGCGTGTCGCGAAGTCCGGAAGCGACTCCGCCGCTGGCACCTCGGGCATCGGAGCCCAATGGTCGAGCCCGTCCTCCTGCACCTGGAAGGAGGCAGAGAGGTGGAAGATGGCTTTGCCGTGCTGGACCGCAACCACCCGCCGTGTCGTGAAGCTCCGGCCGTCCCTGATTCGATCGACTTCGTAGAGGATCGGGATGTTCGGATCGCCTGGCCGCAGGAAGTACCCGTGCATGGAGTGGACGTGCCGCTCCGGCTCGACGGTGCGCCCCGCGGCGACGAGGGCTTGGCCGGCGACCTGACCTCCGAAGACCCGCTGGCGCTTCTCGTCCGGGCTCTTCCCCCGGAAGATGTTGACCTCGATCGCTTCGAGGTCGAGGAGGTCGATCAAGCCTTCAAGCGCGTCGGTCATCGACCGATCATCGTGCCAGGTGGGGAGATCGGCAAGCGTGGCGTACCCTCGCCGCGTGGACGACGCCCTGCTTGCCCATGCCCGTGCCGCCAAAGGGTTCATGCCGGACGACGAAGGTGCAGCACTGCACGAAGCCGGACTGGTCGCGGCCCAGACCGGTCTCGGCCCTATGGCCGAGATCGGCACATGGTGCGGGAAGTCCGCGGTCTATCTGGGCGCCGCGGCCCGCGTGGCCGGCACCGTGCTGTTCACGATCGACCACCACCGTGGCTCGGAGGAGAACCAACCGGGATGGGAGCATCACGATCCCGAGTTGGTCAACGCCGAGCTCGGCCTCATCGACACGTTGCCGCACTTTCGCCGGACGATCGCCATGGCCGATCTCGAAGACGTCGTCATCGGAGTCGTTGGCGCCTCCGTCACCGTTGCCGCGCACTGGTCGACGCCGTTGTCGTTTCTCTTCATCGACGGCGGCCACGGGGAGGAACCGGCCTGGGCCGACTATCGGGCATGGACACCGAAACTCGCGGTTGACGGCTACCTGGCCATCCACGATGTCTTCCCAGACCCGTCCGACGGCGGCAGGCCGCCGTTCGAGCTCTACACCGAGGCGCTCGACTCCGGCATCTTCCAGGACGTGGCCGCGACCGGCAGCCTGCGGGTGCTGCAGCGGCTCCGATGAGCGGCGGGCCCCTCGCGCTGCGGTTCGTCCTGTCCGCACCGTCGATCGCAGAGCTGCCCGAAACGGCGGCTGAGGTGGCCATCGTCGGCCGTTCGAACGTCGGCAAGTCTTCGATCATCAACTCCCTCTCGGCCCGCAAGAACCTGGCCATCACCTCCAACACGCCGGGCCGAACCCGATTGCTCAACGTGTTCGAACTTGAGGGCAGTGGTACCCCGCCGACCGCGCTCGTCGACCTGCCTGGCTACGGCTACGCAAAGGTGTCGGCGTCGATGCGATCCGACTGGGGACGCATGATCGAGACCTACCTGCTGGAGCGGGAGCAGTTAGCCATGATCATCAGCCTCATCGACGCTGAGGTCGGCCCAACGAAGCTTGATGTGCAGATGCTCGACTGGATGCGCTCGACGGGGCTGCCTCACCAGGTGGTGGCCACCAAGCACGACAAGGTCAGGTCGTCAAAGCGCCAGAAGCGCAAGGCGGAACTCGCCGCGGGCTGCATGCTCGAGCCGCGAGACATTGTGTGGGCCAGCGCCCACAAGAACACGGGCATCGACCAACTCCGCGGGTTGGTTCGTTCGTGGCTCAGCCCCTCGGTCTGAATGACCGCGGGGGGCGTGGCGTTCAGCGCTTGGCGCCGAGGTCGCCGTCGAGATCGATCTCGACGATCTCGGGAAGCCCGTCGCCGGCGAAGAATCCTGAGGTGGGCGAGGAGCCGTAGAACGCGTCATCGGCCAGGATCACCACCGCCGCGGTGTAGGTGCTGCGCTCGTTCCCCGGGAACGTGACCCGGTCGGGGTGCACCATGCCGGTGAAGTAGGACCCGTCGTCGTTCCTCAGGTAGCCAATCCACGAGAACATCTCGCGGGCCTCGTCGGTCATCCCGCAGTGGTCGAGCGCCAGCGCGCACTCGGCCGTCTCCGCGGCGGTCGTCCAAGGTCGGTCAGACACGCAACGAACACCGAGGCCGTCCATCACGAAGGTCTCCCATCCGTGTTTCATGCGCTCGCGGGCCTGCGAGCCGGTCAGAGCCCCGCACAGCACCGGGTAGTACCAGTCCATCGCCCAACGGTCTTTTGGCTCGAACAGCTCAGGGCGATGGGAGACCGCGTTGCCAAGGCGTGCCGCGCTCAACTCCCAGTGCGGCCGTTCCTCGCCGAGGGCTTCGGCCATGGCCAGCGCGCAGCGAAGGGAGAAGTAGATCGAGGACGACGAGGTGAGCAACGCGAACTCGCCTCGCGTGCCGTCAGGTTCGATGCACCAGGTGATCTCGCCGCTCGGTTGCTGCAACCCGAGCACGAACTCGATGGCAGCCTCGACCATCGGCCACATGCGTCGAAGAGTGTCGAGGTCGTCCAACGCGACATGTCGGTGCCATGCACCAGCCGCCACGTACGCGCAGACGTTGGCGTCGAGACGGGCGGACTCGATGCCGTCGGAGAGGTAGTAGTGGTACCAGGCGCCGTTGGCGTGCTGGGTTCGGGCCAGCCATTCGTAGCCGGCGTCGGCCTCCTCGACGCGACCGGCGACGACCAGCGCCATCAGGGCCTCGACATGATTCCAGGGGTCGCTGTGGCCATCGTGGAACCAAGGGATCATCCCCGTTGGGAGCTGCTGGCTGACGATGGCTTGTGCCGTCGCGGCCACTTCGGCTCGGGAGAGCCCGCGCCAGCTGCCGGTCGACGGAGGGCGGTCGCGGCCGCTCATCGCTTGGTCCCGTACACGACGACGCTCTTACCCATGATGGGGTTCAGCACCCGGTCCGCGATGCGCGTGACCGCGGGCCGGTCGGTGATGTCCCACACCAGAAAGCGGTGATAGGCCTTTACCGCAGGGTGCTGGTCGTCGTTCACGCCGACCAGGCACTTCAGCCACCAATACGGGGAGTGCAGCGAGTGGGCGTGATGATGACCGGTGATCCGGAGGCCGGCGTCTCGCATGCGCCCCTCGATGGTGCCGCGCCGATAGATGCGGACGTGGCCGCCCTCGACCATGTGGTAGTCGTCGGAGAGTGCCCAGTTGATGAGCTCGGGATACCAGCGAGGAACGGTCACGGCGATGGTTCCGCCAGGACGCAGCACCCTGACCAGTTCGCCGAGAGCGGTGCGGTCTGCCGGGATGTGCTCGAGCACCTCGGCCGCGATGACGTGATCGAATGACGCTTCCGGAAATGGAAGAAGAAGCGCGGAGCCGTTCACCGGTTGTCCGGCGGTGCCCGCGGGGAGCTCGTCTTGGTCGTGAAGCGCACCCATGAGAGCGGATGCGTCTTTGAGACTCGCCAGGTCGAGGTCGAAGGCGACCACGTCGACACCCCGGGAGAGCGCGCCGAACGCGTGTCGACCGGCACCGCAGCCGAGGTCGAGCAGTCGCGAGCCTGCGGTAACGCCGAGTTGGTCGTAGTCGACGGTCAGCATCGCCGTTCCAGCACGCGACGGAACTCTTCGACGGTTGCCTCGGCGGCGGCGCGCCAGGTGAAACGGACCAGCACTCGCTTCCGTCCCTCGGCGGCTAGGCGGGCGGCCAGCGAGGAGTCGTCGAGGACGCGCTTCATCGCGGCGGCCATCGCTTCGGCGTCGCCTGGCGGCACGGTGAGGGCGGCCACGTTGTCGGTGCCGACCACTTCCGGCAGCGCACCACCGGTGGTCGCCACCAGAGGTACGCCTGAGGCCATGGCTTCGATGGCCGGCAACGAAAAGCCCTCGTAGAGCGATGGCACCACGGCCAACTGCGACTCGGCGTACAGATCAACGATGTCGGAGGTCTCGACACCGCGGACGAACCGCACCGCATCGGTGAGCCCGAACTGTCGGATTCGGTCGGCCACGACGCCGCCCTCCTTGGCCCGGCCGATCACGACAAGATGGGCATCGGGATGTTCGACTCTGACTTTGGCCAGGGCGTCGAGCAGCACGACCAGGCCCTTCATGGGCACGTCAGAACTCGTTGTGGCCATGATGCGGCCCGGCACCTTCGGACGTTCGGGTTGGGGTTTGAACAACTCGGTATCGACGCCAACCGGAACGATGGAGATGCGGTGGTTGGAAACGCCCATCTCACGAACCAGCCCGTCGCGCGACGACTCCGAGACGGTGATCACCCGTTCGAGTTGCTTGGCCACCTTGACCTGCATGCCGATGAAGCCGTACCAGCGGCGCAGCGTGAGGCGGCGCAAGAGGCCCTTGGCATGAGCAAGGTCGAGGTCGCGGTCGACGGTGATGGGGTGGTGGATCGTGCCGACAATTGGCCATCCCCGGTCGATCAGACGCCCCACGCCTGAGCCCAGGCACTGGTTGTCGTGGATCACATCGAAGTGGTGGCGGCGGGTCCGCAGCATCCGCTCGACCCTGAGGCTGAATGTGCGCGGCTCGGGGAACCCGGCTGTGCTCATGATGCCGAACTCCAGGAAGTCGAGCGCCTCCTTGAATTCCCAGGGCGCGGGGGCGCGGAAGGGGTGGGGCTCGGCGTACAGGTCGAGGCTCCTCACCGGCTCGAATGCGACCCCCTCAGGGATCTCGGGGTGCGGGGGCCCTGAGAAGATGGTCACCTCGTGACCGAGGGCGGCCAACTCCCGCGTGAGGTAGTGCGTGTAGACGCCCTGACCGCCTGAATAGGGGTTTCCCCGGTAGACGAGGTGAGCGATGCGGAGTCGCTCGGGGATCGACATAGACGTCCGAGCCTTCTAGATACTTGACCGTCCGGTCAAGTAGACCCCGTTTGGTCACGTCCGCCCCGCCGGCGCCACGCCGCGGCCAAGACCAACGCCGCGCCCGCCACGACGGGCAGGTCGCCCCACCTGGCATAGAGCGTGCGGCCCCGGCGGGCCTGAACCTCGGCGGTCACCGTTTGGGCCAGGCCCAGCACGCTTCGGTCGCGTACCCGTCCGGTGGGGTCGACCACCGCGCTGTATCCCGTGGGCGCTGACTGCACGAGCCACCGACCGGTCTCGACCGCACGAAGCCTTGCCGCCGAGACCTGCTGGGTTGGGACTTGGCTGGTGGAGAACGATGCTGCGTTGGTCGGTACCAGCAGTACCTCTGCCCCGGCCCTGACGGCGTCGCGGGCTCGATCAGAGAAGAACACCTCATAGGAGATGCCGACCCCGAGTTGTCCGGCGGGTGTCTTCAGCACTCCCGGCTCGGTACCAGCCACCGCGTCCCGCGGGAGGATCGATAGATCGACGACGCGCTCGAAAAGCGAACGGCCTGGTACGTACTCGCCGAAGGGGACCCGTTTGACCTTGGTGTATCGATCGACGACCTCCCCGTTCGGCGCGTACGCATAGGCCACGTTTACAAAGCGATCGTTGGGCGCGTCTTCGGTGACGCCAGCCACGACCGTGGCCTGCAGCCGGGTAGCCAAGTCGGCGAGGATCTGATCCGCGTCGCTTCCTCGAAGCTCCGTGACGTCGATGGCGTTCTCTGGCCACAACACCAGATCGAGCGGTGGACGCAACGTTGCGCTCACCGCCTCATGCCGGAGAAGCACCCGTCGCCGATCGGAGGAGACGGCCCGCAATCCCCGCTCGCCGCCGCCCTGCACCACCCCAACCCGTATCGATCGCTCGTCGCGGCCGCCGTCGGGGGCGATTGCTGCGAGACCCACAACCGCCACCACGCCGAGCAGCAGCGCGGCAGCACTCTGCCGGTTGCGTGTCGACCCCTTTCGGCTCATCCCGAGAACGATCGCGACCCCAACCGTGGCAGCGAGGGTTAGGAGAGACAACGCGCCGAAGACGCCAGCCGCGGGGAGCAGCGGTCCGCCAGCCTGGCCGATTTCAATCGAACCGAGGGGCACGCCGCCGAACGGGAACCGGACCCGGATCCATTCGATGATCGTGAGGGCGGCGGGCAAGGCGAGCAAACCCGCACGGCGCACGTTGACTGGGACGACGGCGACCGCGGCGGAGTAGAACCCGGCGTACCCAATGGCGGCCGCGGCGTATCCGACAGCATGGAACTCGCTCATCCAGAACAGCGTGACGGCGAACATGCCGAACGCGAACGCGTAGCCAGTCGCGGCTCGGCTGCGCCAGCCGTCAGTTTGGGTGAGACAGCCCGCCAGCCCGGCCAGGCCGGCGATGCCGAGCGGCCAAAAGCCCCACGGCGGCGTGGCTAGGGACGCGACGAGCCCACTGAGAAGAGCCAGGCCCAGTCGGGGCCACATCGTCAGGCGTCGGACAGCGATCGGCCATCGTCGCACCTGAGCGGGCTGGTCAGTTGCCGGGTTCGCTCAGCAGCCGACGGACGTCGTCCGCCGGATACAGGCGATGACCGCCGGGAGTTCGCACCGACGGGATGCGACCCTTTCGGGCCCACTCGGCGACCGTGCGCTCCGAGACCTGGAACAACTGCGCGACCTCGCGGGTGCGCAGGAGCCGCCCGCTGAGCATCGGGGGCACCTGGCCATCCCCAAACAACTCGTTGAGGAGTTCTTCGCGGCGTTGTTCCATCACTCCTGATTTTCCAGAAGGTGCACTGTGCGCGGCAACGGCCTACCTGGGTCATTTGCGGCGTTCATCTGAACTAGTCAGACCCGACAAGTCGCCCACGAGTGACCTATTCGGTCACTCGCGGCGGACTTGGCGAGGGTCTTTGTCATCGCGAAGGCCTTTGTAGGCCGGATGGCGGAGCGTGCCGAGATGGGTCCATTCGGTGAAGGCGACATTGGCTACGAGGGTGGGCGCGACGAACCTCGCTCCTTTGGGGATGTGCTCGGATCTGAACGGCGAGTCCGCTTGCTCGAGCGGACGAAGCAGGGCGTCCAGGCGGCTCAACTCGGCGTCGCTAAAGCCGGTTCCGACCCGTCCAGCGAAGTGAAGCTGGTCTTGGGCTGCGTCGTCGTAGTAGCCGACGAGCAGGGCGCCGATGCGGCCGTCGCGATTCCCTGAACCGCCGAGCCACCCGCCGATCACGAGCTCCTGGCTCTTGACGTTCTTGATCTTCAGCCACTCACGGGTCCGCTTGCCTTCGAGGTAGACCGCGCCGCGGCGCTTCGCCATGACCCCCTCCAGCTCACCGTCGATGCTCGCTTGCTGAAGTGCGGGCCCGTCGGTCCAGGTCGTCGGGAGCTGCCAACTGCCTCCGGCGGGGGCAAGCTCGTCGAGAACTTGGCGACGCTCGTGCCACGGCATGGCCCTCGTCGATTGCCCATCGAGGTGGAGCAGGTCGAACACCAGGTACGCGATCGCGGAGGCGCGCTCGCCGTGTTGTAACGCGGAGAAGCTGGGTTGGCCGTCGTGGTCGAACGCGACGACCTCGCCATCGAGCACGGCCGTCCGATCGCTCATCGTGTCCGGCAGGTCCTGCAACGTCGGCCACCGCGGGGTGAGGTCGTTGCCGTTGCGGCTGACGAACCGGGCCGCCCCGTCTCGCACGAACGCCAGCGTCCTGATGCCGTCCCACTTCAACTCGAAGACCCACTCATCGCCGACCGGAAGGGAGCCCGATGCGGTGGCGAGCATTGGGCCCACGGATGGAGGAAACCGCTCGGTGGCCCCGTCGGGGGAGTCGCTCACGGCATGCATGGTGCCTCATCGAGTCAGACCGTGAGCCGGGTGGCCGCCTCGCGTCCGCCCTTGATGCAGGCCGGGAGCCCAACGCCGCGCAGGAACGAGCCAGCCACGGCGAGGCCAGGAGCGTCTTCAGCGATGCTGTCGTCGACCTCAGCCATTCGGTTCAGGTGACCCGGCGCGAACTGGGGAAAGGCGTCGAACCAGCGCGAGACCCGGGCTTCGGTTGGGCGCGCGGTGAGGCCCATGGCCTCCGTGAGTTCGGCGTGCACCTGATCGACAAGCGGTCCGTCGTCAAGAGTCAGTGATGCGGCGTCGCCGAACCGGCCGACCGATGCCCGCATGATCACGTGACCCGGCAGGTCGAGGTGAGCCCACTTCGAGGAGAACCACGAACACGCGGTGAGCATGCGGCCCTCGGGCCTGGGTACCAGGAAACCGCTTCCGTCAACCTCCAGACCAATCGCGTGCTTGGGGTAGAGCAGCGTGACCAGGGCCACCGACGCGTGATCGATGGCGGCGATGGCGTCGGCCGCCTTGAGCGCGTGCGGTTTGAGCAGCGCTGCGGTCGTCGGTGCCGGCGACGCGACCACGATGCGATCGGCCTCGACGTTGGAGCCGCGACCCACGAAGACCGTCCAGCCCCCGCCGACCGGCTCCAATCGTTCTGCCGAAACGCCGGTCCGCAACTGGGCCCCGGCTTCGGTGAGGGCACCGGCCAAGCGATCGACGAGTTCTTGCATGCCGCCCCTGGGTGCGAGAAATACCGACGCTCCGCTCGGGGGAGCGGCGGCGCGCATGGCGGCCAAGCCGACCATCAGGCTTTCGGATCGACGGGCCACCGCGGCAACCTGTGCTGCGGCGACCTCGACGCTGAGGTTGTCGATGCCCCCGGCGTTGATGCCCCCAAGAAGCGGATCCACCAAATAGTCGGCGACCTCATCACCGAATCGTCGCCGCACCAACTCGCCGATGCTCGTGTCATCGGTCATGGCTGGTCCGGCGAGTGTTGGCTCCATGGCCGCTCGCGACAGACCGGCTTCGGTCAAGAGTCCGGTCGGCGCCACCGTGGACAGGTCGGTGGGGATCCCGAGCACCGTCGCCTCCGGAATCGGGCGGAGCGCTCCCCTGGCCCAGAGATAGGCCTTGCCGGTCGCCGGGGGGACGAGGTCGTCGAGGCCAATCTCGGCGCACAGCGCGGTGGCGTCCGGCACGCGTGTCAGGAATGCATCAGGGCCCTCATCGACGGGGAGGCCACCAAATGCCGAAGTGCGGATCTTGCCGCCCAGCCGGTCGCTGGCTTCGACCAGAACAACCTCGTGACCGTCGGTGACGGCCTGCCACGCCGCGGCCATGCCAGCGATGCCGCCCCCGACGACCGCAACTCTCATGCCGCGTTGGTCACCAGGTCGGCGAGCAGTGCGCAGAAGGCAGGGTCGGCGTTCAGCGAGGCCGTGCGGGCCAGTTCGATGCCGGCTTCGGCCGCGATGGCGGCGGCTTCGATGTCGATGTCGTAGAGCACCTCGAGGTGGTCGGAGGTGAACCCGGCCGGACACACCACGATCCCGGTGCCGCCTTCGGCCGCGATCTCGCGCACGACATCAAGCAGGTCTGGCCCAAGCCACGGGTCGGGGGTGCGTCCAGCGCTTTGGAACGCGATGCGGTGCTCTGCGAACCCCGCCGCCCCGGCCACGGCCGCGGCGGTCTCTCGCAATTGGTCCTCGTAGGAGGGCAATCCACTTCGGTTGTCGGCAGCCACGGCCCGCTCAGGAAGGCTGTGGGCCGACACCACGAGTTGGGCTCGGTCAGCGTTGGTCAGGGTGGCTCTGGCCGTCAATGCCCTCGCGCCGAGCAGGTTGATCAGGGCCGGTTCCAGATGCCACGCTCTGATGCCGTTATAGGCAACACCATGGCTCGCGTCCGTCGCCCTGCCGTGGTATTGACCGACGCTCATGCTCGACCAGTGGGGGGCCAAGACGATGCCAACGGTGGCCCCTACACCGTGCTTTAGAAGCGCGGCGACGCCGTCCTCAATCCTTGGCGACGCGTGCTTGAGGCCAAGGCCGACTTTCCACCGGTCGGGGTGGCGATCATCCAGCGCGGCCTGGATTCCGGCGGCTTGGGCTCTCGTCAACGCGGCGAGCGGTGAAAGCCCACCGATGGCGTCATAGCGCGCTCGCAGGTGGGCCAACTGGTCATCGCTCGGGGGACGTCCACGGCGGATGTCGGTGTAGTAGTCGAGCAGGTCTTCGGGCCGCTCCGGCGTCCCGTAGGCCATGACCAGCACGCCGACTTCAGCCACCGGCCACACCCTCCCGGTGGACCAGGTCGACGACCCTCGCCAACACGTCGGGGTCGGTCTGGGGCAACACGCCGTGGCCCAGGTTGAAGATGTGCCCTGGTCGGCCACCGTTCTCGGCCAGCACCTGACGGGCCTCGGCTTCAACCACCGGCCACGGAGCAAGGCACACGGCCGGATCGAGGTTGCCTTGCACGGCCTTGTCTCCGACGCGGTCGCGAGCCGCCGACAGCGGCACCCGCCAGTCGATGCCAACCACGTCCGGACCGGCTTCGGCCATGAGACCGAGCAGCTCACCCGTGGAGGTCCCGAAGTGCAGCCGGGGCACGCCAAGGTCGGCCACGCCATCGAAGATCCTCTGGCTGTGGGGCAGGACGAACTCGCGGTAGTCGGCTGGATGCAGCGCGCCGGCCCACGAGTCGAACAACTGCACCGCCTGGGCGCCGGCGGTCACCTGTGCTCGCAGCGATTCCAAGGCGATGGTGGCAAGCCGGTCCATCAGATCGTGCCAAAGCGTCGAGTCGCCCTTCATGAGCGTCTTCGTGAGCGCGTACTCGCGGGATGGCTTGCCCTCGATCAGGTAGCTGGCAACCGTGAACGGCGCACCCGCGAAGCCGATGAGGGGGACCGAGAGCTCGCGAACGACGAGGCGGATCGTCTCGAGCACATATGGGGTGTCGGCCTCCGGATCGAGAGGTCGGAGCCGGTCGAGGTCTGAGCGATCGCGAAATGGCTGGTCGCAAACCGGTCCGACGCCAGGGGCGATGTCGATGCCGAAGCCAACCGCGTGGATGGGTACGACGATGTCGCTATAAAGGATGGCCGCATCGACGCCGTAGCGGTGTACGGGCTGCAGGGTGATCTCCGCTGCCTGCTCTGGGCGGGCGATCACGTCAAGGATGCTGCCCTCGGTGCCACGGATCTTGCGGTACTCCGGGAGGGATCGGCCGGCTTGTCGTTGGAACCAAACGGGCACGTGTGAAGCGGGCTGGTTTCGGCAGGCGGCGAGGAACGGGGCGTCGTCGGGGGCGGCCACCGGATGATTGTGGCCCGTGGCGTCGTGGAAGGCGGCATCGAGTAGTCTGGACGCCTCCCCACATCGATCTAGAAGCGGGGCAACACCTGTCTAACCACCCTGATTTGCAGAGCGAGCAGGCCCACATCGACCGGGCCTACGCCCGGCTCGATGACCTGCGGGAATCGGCTCGGTCGCGGCGTGACGAAGTCATCGCGACAGACCGCGGCGGCACCCACCAGGCCCGGGAGGAGCGCGACGTCATCGTTCGGGCCAGCCTGGCGCGTATGGAACAGCTCAAGATCGGCGAGGAGCCCCTCTGCTTCGGCCGTATCGACGAGCGGGAAGGCGATCGCTTCTACATCGCCCGCCTCGGCGTCTCCGACGTCGACCAAGAGCCGCTGGTGGTCGACTGGCGTGCCCCGATCGCCGAGCCCTTCTACCGGGCGACCGGACGCCACCAGATGGGTTTGGTTCGGCGGCGGCACTTCATCACCCATGGTCGGGCCATCGTTGGCATCGAGGACGAGTTGCTCGACGTCGACGCGGCTGACAAGGCCAACCTCTCGGGTGAAGGCGCCCTGTTTGCCGCCCTCGAACGCTCTCGGACCGGCACCATGCGCGACATCGTCGCCACCATTCAGGGCGAGCAGGACGAGATCATCCGAGCGCCGCTGCCGGTCACCATGGTGGTGCAAGGCGGTCCCGGTACCGGCAAGACCGCCGTCGCCCTACACCGGGCGGCCTATTTGCTCTACACCCACCGCTTCCCGTTGGAGATGCAAGGGGTGCTGGTGGTCGGGCCCAACCCGCTGTTCCTGCGCTATATCGAGCACGTCCTGCCGTCACTCGGCGAAACGGGCGTCACGCTGTCGACCGTTGCCGGGCTGTACGGCCTCAGGCCCCACGGCGTTGATTCGCCAGCCGCGGCCCGGGTGAAGGGCGACATCCGGATGCGGAAGGTGATCGCCAACGCCATCGCAGGTCGTCAGCGCCCGATCCCGCGCCCCGTCGAGGTCCCGTTCGGCGCCTACACCCTGCGCCTCACCAGGCGGGCGAGTGCCGAGGTCGTTGCCGCGGCCAAGCGTCGGTCGGGCGCCCACAACTCACGACGGCCCTACGTCGAGAAGCTGCTCGCTCGCCGGCTCTATCGGCAGTACGAGCGGGCGATTGACCGCGGCGTGCGCACCGGCGTCGGCGCGGCGAACCTGATCGAACCGGAAGCCTTCGCCCGTGAGATCCTCGCCGCCGAACCGGTCAAGGAAGCGCTGCAGCGCATGTGGCCACGGCTCCGACCGGAGGAGTTGCTCCACGACCTTTTCGGCGCGTCACCGCTCATCGAATTGGCTGGCCGGGGTGTGCTCGACGCCGACGAGCAGGAGCGGCTGGCTCGCCCGCGCTCGACGAGGTTCGAGGACGTGCCCTGGACCGCAGCAGACATCGCCCTGCTCGACGAAGCGTTACCCCTCCTTGGCCACGTCAAGCGGCCGCGCCACGACAGCGGGCCGATCCAGGCGTACGGCCATGTTGTGGTCGACGAAACTCAGGACCTCACCCCAATGCAGCTGCGGATGATCGGGCGGCGGTCGCTTTCGGGTTCGATGACCCTCGTCGGCGACATCGGACAAGCCACCGGGCCCCTTTCCCCCGGATCGTGGGGTGACATCCTCACCCACCTCCCGGCCCGTCAAGACACCCGGCTCGTCGAGCTGAGCGTCAACTACCGCACCCCGTCCGAGATCATGGATGTCGCGGCGAGGGTGCTGGCCGTCGCCGCGCCGCATCTGACCCCGCCAACCTCAGTCCGGTCGACGGGCCACGGGCCCGAAGTCAGGACGGTCGAACCGGGCGCCGGGGTGCTGGCCGCCGCGATGGCCGAGGCCAGTGTGCTCCGCCAGATCACCGACGACGGGCTGATCGCCGTGATCGTGCCAGCCAGCATGGCCGCCGAGACCGGCGACGCGTCCGATCTTGACCAGCCGATCACGGTCGTGCCGGTCGACACGGTGAAGGGCCTGGAGTTCGACGGTGTGGTCGTGGTCGAGCCGTCTGCCATCGCCGAGGAGTCCGAGCAGGGTCTGCGGGCGCTGTACGTGGCGCTCACCCGGGCCACCAAGCGGCTAACCGTCGTCCACGAGCGGCCACTCCCAGACGTCCTCGGCATCGGCTGAATCTCTATGGGATCAGCTGTCGTCGTCGGGGCAGGCGTCGCCGGCTTGGCCGCGGCGCTGCGCTTGGCGGGTGACGGCCTCGACGTCACGGTGGTGGAGCGCGACGACCCGTCGTTGCCTCCGACTCCTGACGACGCGTTCGACCACTGGCCCCGGCGAGGCGCACCGCAGGTCCATCACTCGCATGCATTCCTCGCGCTGCTGCGCAACCTGTTGCGCGATCGGCACCCAGAGCTGTTGTCCGAACTGCTGGCTGTTGGCGCCACCGAGCTGCGGTTCACCGAGAACCTCCCCGAAGACATGTCAGACCGCGACCCTCGGCCCGGCGATGACGATCTTGTCGCGCTGGCCTGTCGCCGGACGACCTTCGAGTGGGTCTTGCGCAAGCACGCGCTCGCGGTGGGGCGAATCGGGTTCGAGCAGGCATCGGTGTCCGGGCTGACGATCGGTGGAGCGGTCAGCGCCGGAGCCCCGCACATCGCGGGCGTGGTGCTCTCCGGCGGCGGCTCGATCGATGCTGACTGGGTGATCGACGCGTCCGGCCGGCGATCAGCGCTCCCGAAGTGGGCTTCGGAGGTGGGGGCCACCGTCGGCGAACGGGAGGAAGACACCGGGATCGTGTATTCGTCGCGCTTCTATCGGCTGCGGCCCGGGCAGGAGCCCCCCGAGATGGCCAGGCCAGCCGCGGCCGACCTCGGGTATCTAAAGTTCGCGGTGTTCCTAGGCGACAACCGCACGTACTCGATCACCTTCGGCCTTCCGAGTGGCGATGCCGACCTGCGGGCCTTGCTCCGCGACCCTGGGTTCACGTTGGCTGCGGCCGCCATCCCGGCACTTCGGCCCTGGGCGGCGACCGAACTGGCCGAACCAATCACCGATGTCCAGGTGATGGCCAAGCTCCTGAACCGGCGGCGAACCTTCGTCGACGATCGGGGTCCGGTGCTCACCGGACTGCTCGCGGTAGGCGACGCGCATACGTGCACCAACCAGATGTATGGCAGAGGATGCTCGTTGGGCTTTCTGGCCGCCCACTTGGCGGCGGACGCGATCGCGACGGAAGATGATCCGGTCGGCGTCGCCCTGGCCTACGACTCGGCCATGCGCGCCCAAGTCCACCCTTGGTACGTGTCCGCCGTCGCCCAGGACCGCAGGTCGAGGGCCACCCTCGGGACCGACGACACCGGAGTACGCGACGACGAGGTCACGGATGCGTCGATGGGTATGTCGGCCGAGAACATCGAGAGCCTGCTGCGCGACGGGCTGCTTCCCGCAACCCGCACCGACCCGGTCGTGTTCAGGGCTTTTTTGCGGGCATTCAACCTGCTCGATCCGCCTGAGCAACTTCTGCAGGATGCCGAGGTGATGGGGCGGGTGCTTGCGGTGTGGCAGGACCGAGCCAATCGCCCGCCGGCCGAGCAGCTCGGCCCCGGTCGGGACGCGTTGCTCGCGTCGCTGGCCGGCTGACCGATGAGCCCCGGCCGTGACGAGTTGTTGAGGTCACTCGCCGGCTGCCGTAACCCGCGGGTTCAGCCCGGCGGGTTCAGCCCGGCGGGTTCAGCCCGGCGGATTCAGCCCGGCGACTGCCGTATCTCCTCGATCACCCGGGTCGCGTCCCGGAGGTGGTGCGAGCCTTCGTGAACAGCCTCCCGCGCCAGGTCAAGCGCGCTCACGGTCTCGCCGTCACGCCGACCAGTGCGGTTCCACTCCTCTCCCTTGACGCCGGTCACGGTGGTCGCCAGTTGCTCCGCATTCGACTGCAGGGCAGCCAGGGTCGCCTCGATGGCCTCGCCGCCGGCCGGAGGCGGCGTCGCCGGGGTCTCGCCGAGGTGGGGCTCGTCCTCGCGGAGCACCCGCTGGAGTCGGAGATCCAGCGCGTGCAGCACGTCGCGCACATGGCCGGCGTGCTGGAGGGCCGACCACCCACCCGAAGCGGGCGGACGTGCCATGCGCTCGGCGTCGGTCTCATCGGCCGGGCTCAAGACCGCTCGAAAGCGGCGAGGGAACGAGCGAAGCGCCACGGCGATGTCGGTCGGTGGCACCTGATCGGGTCGGAACCCGCAATGGTCACACCGTCCGGATTCCGCGAAGTTGAGGTCGGGATCATGCATCGTGTTCGTGTCCATCATGCCTCCTCAAACCGGGATTCGCCGAGGTGAATCCCCGTTTGGCGCATTTGCAGATCGCCGCTACCGGATCAGACCGCCGGCGCGCCCCGACACCGGCTGTCCTACTGGCCGCGGGTTGGTTGGCCGCGGCGGGTTGGGTGGGCGCAGCGGGTTGGTTGGGCGCGGCGGGT
>JBPCMH010000368.1:0-4498 GCA_051002495.1 Acidimicrobiales bacterium | reverse complement strand
GTTGCAACCGCTGGAGCGAGGGGCCTCGCCCGAGGCTCGATGTTCACACGCGACGGCATCCTGTCCATATCGGTGGCTCAGGAAGCACTCATCCGCCCGCGTCGCGATCGGCCGCATCCATCCAATTAGCATCTGGACGTGACCCAACCGGCTGACCAACGCCCGATCAGCGCGCTCCCTTCGCCACTCGCCCGGGGTCTTGCGTTCGCGTCGATCGTGCTCGCCGGTGCCTGCGGCGGCCTCATCGGGTACTCCATCACCACGATCGGCTGCGATGATTCGTGCTCGACGACCGGGGCTATCGGCGGTCTGGTCGGAGCGTTGATGGCAGCCGGTGGTGTGGCCGTCGTCGCCATCCTGGCTCTGCGCGCCATGGGCGAGTGGAAGCGGTTGCGCGAGGAAGAGATCTACAACGACTGAGCGGATCAGCCGGCCAGCACCAACCGGCGGAAACCCTCGGCGAACCGAACACCGGCCTGTCGGCCCGCATCCTCGGCTCGCTGACTGACCACCGAGCGCAACCACTCCCCGGCCTCGCCCAGTTGCGTCTCATGGCAGCGCAGTGCCGCGGTCTTGATGTCGACCCACGCTTCGATGTCGACCCACGAGTCCGGTTGCAGTGATCCGGACAGCCATACCTCGGTCACCGCGTGGGGTTCGCCGCGGTCGGGGAAGTAGAGCGGGCTGGCCGCCGCCGGCGCGACCGCGTCGAGCGCGGCATAGCCGACGACTCGATGGTCGCGATGGTTCACGTAGGACTGGCCAAAGAACAGCGAAGTGGGGTCGGGCGCGATCACGATGTCGGGGCGGTGAGATCGAACTACCTCCACCAACTGAGCGCGCAGCTCCAAGTCGTTCTCGAGCTCCCCGTCGGGCCAACCGAGCATCTGGTGACCAGCCAACCCCATCATCTCGGCTGCGGCAGCCACCTCGGCCGCCCGCTGCGCGATGAGCTCGGCCTTATCGACGTTGGCGTCCATCGACCCCTTGTCTCCGCTCGTGCAGACCACGACCCGCACCTTGGCTCCCGTCGCGGCCCACCGGGCCAAGGTGCCGCCGCAACTCACGTCGGCATCGTCAGGATGGGCGTAGATGGCCAGTGCCCGTTTGGGGGCCGTCTCGATGAGCGTCATGGAGCCGAAGCCAAGGCCTTCAACGCCTGCTCCACGCCAACGTCGTCAATCTCGCGATGAGTGACGAATCGAACGACCCCTGGAGCGATGGTGCCAGCCCGAACTCCTTCAGAATCCAGATGGCGAAGCAGCCCGGTCGCGTCTTCATGCGTGAAGGTGACGACGTTCGTCCGCACAGACTCGACATCGCAGCTACCCGGCCAACGTTCGGCTACTCCGCCGGCGAGCTTGGCTGCCCTGGCGTGGTCGTCAGCGAGCCGGTCGACCATCGTGCGCAACGCCACGAGGCCTGCCGCGGCGATGACGCCGGCCTGGCGCATCCCGCCTCCCAGCCGCTGGCGCTCCCCTCGCGCCGCGGCGATCACGTCGCGTGGTCCGGCCAACAGCGAGCCGACCGGTGCGGAGAGCCCCTTTGAGAGACAGCACATGACCGTGGTCGCCTCGGCCGCGTAAGTGGCAACCGAGATGCCGGTCGCGACCTCGGCGTGAAAGAGCCTGGCCCCGTCCATGTGCACCGGCAGGCCGTCGGCGGCTGCCACCACCGCCCGCAGCGCGTCGATCGGCCATGGCGCGCCATTGGCCGGCATGTGGGTGTTCTCGACGCACACCATGCCGGGCTCGATCCAGTGGTGCGCGGCTGCCTCTCGAGCCCAGGCAATCTCGGCCGGGTCGAGGAGGCCGTTGCCGTCGTCGAGCGTCGTGAACTGAATGCCGGCGTTGACGCCAGCCGCGCCATTCTCATAGATCACGACGTGCTGGCGACGCCCGGCTATGACCGAGGTGCCTCGAGCCGGCAACAAACGGAGGGCCAACTGGTTTCCCATCGTTCCTGACGGCACGAACAGGGCTGCCTCCACCCCCAGTCGTTCCGCGAACGCGTCCTGCAGGGCGTTGACGGTCGGATCTTCTCCGTAGACGTCATCACCGACCTCGGCATCGGCCATCGCCCGACGCATCTCCGCCGTTGGGGTCGTCACGGTGTCGCTCCGCAGATCAACTGGCATGGCCGTGCAGGCTACCTATGGCTCAACACGGGTTGACCCGCTGCTCGGGAAGGAACGTGGCGTCGGTGTCGGAGGTCGGTACCACCACCACATGGAAGGGCGCGGTGAGCACTTGCGCAGTGATGCACTCCGCTCCCGGGCTGACCTCGTCGTAGGAAACCTCGTAGATGGAGTTGATGCTGGTGACCTCGACGTCGTACCCCGCGTTGGGTTGCTGGCCGAGGAACACCGCGATCACCATCTGCGTGTCGTAGTCGATCGACCCGAGTGACGGGTTCCCAGAACCGCCGTTGGCCGCCCACGCGGCATCGAACTCAGCCTGCGAGCGAGCCACCACGGTGGCTGCCGTGGTCGGCCCCTGGGCCCCCTTGGCCACCGTCTCGAACACGATTGGGGTAGTGGACCTCGCCCCATCATCGGTCGTCGACCCCTGCTTGTTCTGCGTCGAGTCGCCGTCACTGCCGTCACCCCCGCCGCAGGCAGCCAGCACCACGAACACCATGATCAGAAGAAAGCGCATAACCCTGTTGTAGCCGACCTGCACTAGAAACGGAGACCGTGACCCCTCCTCCGGTCGATCTCGATGGCCTCCTGGCGTTGGCCGTCACCGCGGCGACTGACGCCGGTGGGCTGCTGGCGGTGAGCATCGGGGCAGCACGCGTCGATGTCGGCACCAAGTCGACATCGACCGACATGGTCAGCGAGATGGACCGAGCAGCCGAGCGCCGCATCGTCGACCACATCACATCACACCGACCCGACGACGCCATTCTGGGCGAGGAGGGCGAGGACCGACCGGGCACCTCTGGCGTGCGATGGATTCTTGATCCGCTCGATGGCACGACCAACTACCTGTACGGGATCCCGTCATACGCGGTGTCCATCGCGGCTGAGGTCGACGGCGAGGTGGCGGTCGGGGTCGTCCACGACCCTTCCCACAGCGAGCTGTTCACCGCGGTGAAGGGTCGGGGCGCGCTGCGCAACGGCAACGCACTGTCGATCGGGACCGAGACCGATCTAGCCAAGGCGTTGGTCGGCACCGGCTTCGGCTATGACCCAGCTCGCCGATCGTGGCAGGCCCAAGCAGTGACCCACCTGATCAGTCGAGTTCGCGACGTCCGTCGCTTCGGCGCGGCCGCACTCGACCTGTGCTGGATTTCTTGTGGGCGGCTCGACCTCTATTACGAGCGCGGACTCAACGAATGGGACTACGCCGCTGGTGCGCTGATCGCCCGCGAGGCGGGCGCGGTGGTCGAAGCCAGCACCGACCTGACCCTCGCCGCATCACCCGTTCTGCACGACGAGTTCGCCGCCGCGCTGGCCGACGCCGAGATGGCCGCCGGCCCTCGTCCCTGGTGAGCGGCGGCGCGCGACGGATCCGGGCTACGTAGGTGTGGACCCAGAGGTCAGCGAGGCTGGGACTCGCCCAGCAGCTCCACCAGCCCCTCGGCGTCCTCCACGGTCACGGTGACGGCGGAGTGCTTGCGCATTGGCAGCACGGGGTTGATCTTGTCGTGGAAGTGCACGCACACCCCCCGGCGGGTGCTGCTGCCCAGCGTGAGGCCGTCGTCCACGAACGAGCCGCGGATGCCCACCGCCTTCCACCATCGGTAGTCCTCGGTGATGTGAGCCCCGGCCACGTTGCTGCGGGGCGTGTTCACCTTGGCCCGTCCGTAGGTGGCGATGAACCGGTCGTCGGTCACGGTCACGCCGTCGCGGTCGGGTTTGAGGCCCATCACCTTCCAGATGAAGGCGTAGCGATGGTCGACCTCGTAGTTGAAGTGGCGCTCCACAGCGGTGAGTCTACGATCGCTCGATGAACGCGGGAAGACTCGCTCTTGCACCCGTGGTACTTGCGGGTTTGATCGACCATATCCGATGACGGCGCCCTTGCAGTTCTCGAGGACCGACGGCATCGTCACGATCCGGTCGCCGCGTTCCGGCGACGCGGCAGCCCTCATTGCCGGGCGCGATGAGGTATTCACTCGCTTCCTCGGACCGGGCAGCGATGATCCCCGCCCCACGGCGTGCATCGAGGCTGGCGGTGCGCTGGTCGGCTGGGTCGACTGCGACCGCGACGACCGGCCGTGGTTAACCGAGGGTGAGGCCAACCTCGGCTACGCGCTATTCCCGGCTGCTCGCGACAAAGGACTAGCGACGCGAGCGGTCGCGCTCCTGATCCACCATCTCGCCCTCACCAGCGCGGACACCGGCATTCACACCGTGACGGCGCTCATCGACCCCGAGAACGAACGATCGGTAAGCGTGGTCCGTCGCATCGGCTTTGCCCCTGCGGGAACCGTCGACGGGCAACTCCTGTTTCGCCGTCCCGTGCATCCGATCAGCTACACCGACGGCGAG
>JBPCMH010000367.1:0-2689 GCA_051002495.1 Acidimicrobiales bacterium | reverse complement strand
CGGCTGAGGGTGCCGGCCGCGGCGAGCGCCTGCACGAGTTCGCCGGGCGGCGCGTCGTGGCCAACAGCCAAGGCCCGCTCGACCCAAAGGCGTCCTTCCACAATCGATCCGCGGGTGCCAAGGATCTGACCCAACCGCGACGCCAAGCCCACGGCCGTGGAGGGATCTGCCTCAAGGGCCCACTCCATTGCCGCCCTGTAAGAAGGCAGGTCGTCGACGACTCCGGCCAAGAGCGCTCCCTGATCCGGGCCAGCCAACTTCGGGATGACCTCCTTCAGATGTGACAACAAGCCTTCCCCGAGTCGGGCATGCACCGCATCGGTCTCACCGGCTCGTTCCAACTGCTCAACTCCGAAGGCCCTCACCGTCTCAAAGAGGCGATACCGACCGGGGCCGCCGTCGCCGACATCCGCGATTCCCAGCGACTTGCGGACCAGGCCGTCGACCGCGCCGAATACGTCGATGGCTGGCGCGACCGCGTGGGCGATGTCGAGGCTGAACGACGATGGCAAAACGGCCGCCCATCGCAGCATCGCCTGCTCCTCGACAGACAGAAGCTCGTAGCTCCACTCGATCAGCGCGCGAAGGCTGCGCTGACGGGGATCGGCGGTCCGGGGGCCGCCGCTCAGTGCAGGCAAGCGCTCGGCCAGGTTGCGGCTGAGCTCGGCGAGGCCCATGGTCGCCGCACGACTGGCGGCCAACTCAACGGCGAGAGGCAAGCCATCGAGCCGCTCACAGAGCGCGGTGACCTCATCCGATGCCGGCAAGGGAGCCATGGGCTGCTCCCGCCCAACTCGATCGAGGAAGAGCTGCGCCCCGCTCGTCGCGCTCAACGGCGGTATCCGCCAAACAGTCTCGCCCGGCACCGCCAGCGGCTCCCTGCTCGTGGCCACGACAGCAATGCCGGGCGCGGCGGCGAGCAAGGCGTCGACAAACTCAGCCACGCCGTCAACCACGTGTTCGCAGTTGTCGAGGAGCAACAGCAGGTGGTGGTCGGCCAAGGCGCGGAGCACGCCATCGCGGAGCTCGCCCACCTCGATCGACCCCGGCACGATGCCAATGGCGTGGAGCGTCGACGCGACCAGCGCGTCGACGTCGTCGCCGCGCGAGAGCGCGGCGAGCTCGATCAACCAGGAGCCATCGCCATAGTGCGGCCCGACGGCCCCCGCCACCTCAAGGGCCAGTCTGGTCTTGCCCGCTCCGCCGGGTCCGGCAATCGTCACGACCGATCCGGGCGCGACCAGCGACGCCACCTCGTCGCGCTCGGCGAGGCGGCCCACGAACGTGGTGCGCTGATTGGGAAGGTTCGTACGGGCCGCCGTCTTGGTACGAAGGCCGGGGAACGTCGACTCCAGCGCGGGGTGAACGGCCTGGAAGAGACGCTGAGGCCCTGGGATGTCCCTGAGGTCGAACTCACCGAGTGACTCAAGGCTCACCGCTTGGCCGTCGTGGTCCAACGGCGTACCGACCCGATCAACCACCGACGCCGAGGCCAGGATCTGGCCGCCGTGGCCGGCCGCGCAGATGCGCGCCGTCTGATGTACGGCCACGCCCAGCCACGTTCCGAGTGCAGGCACCGCTTCGCCGGTGTGTACAGCAACCCGAACCCGAACCTCGATGGGCTCGGGCCAGCTCGCGTTCGTGTGGGCGAGTTGGATATCGACGGCGGCGGCGACGGCGTCGCCCGGTTCAAGGAACGTGAAGAACATGGCGTCGCCCTCAGCGCCGAACTCGGCGCCATCGTGGCGGGTGGCCGCGGCCCGGACGAGGTCCCAATGCTGGGTCAGCACGGCGGGATAGCCGGCGCCTACCTCGCGGAGGAGCCTGGTCGACGACTCCAGGTCGCTGAAGAGGAAGGTCACCTCCCGCAACTCGCCCTCGCTCGCCATGACGTGATGATCCCATGCCGAAGGCCGCGGCGTATCGTCTGGTCATGGCCGACGACACGGAACGAACGACGAAAGCGTCATCGGCAGCGATGTGAGCCACGGATGCATCCGCTTGCGGAACGCCGACATCTCCCGGTTGGTCGGCGTGTTGCCCTTGGGCACGCCGGTGGAGATCAAGCCGTGACGGGCATGGACCGGCGTTCGTTCCTGCAGTTGGGCGCGGGAGCGGCCCTGGCCGCTGTGGCGACGGCGGCCTGTGGGCGCGACCGACTGACCGCCAGCCCGTCCGCCTCCGACTCAACATCAACCACCGAGCCTGCGTCCCCCTACCCTCCGATGACAGCTGAGCTCCTTCGACCGATCTTCGATCCCCGCCTCCTGCCACTCGGGCTGCGCTTCACACAGGGCTCCCTGGTGGACAGCTCAAACGGCTACAAGGCGTCGGCCACCGGCAACCACCTCGCGCTGTACGCCGAGCCGATTGATGCCTCGACTTGGACAGTCGATGACACGGTGTCAGCGGTGGCGCCGTTGGCCGCGGCGACCGCTCCGTACTGCTTCGAGACGTGGTCGGGGCTCGACAGTTACGACATCTGCCAGGAGCCTCCCAACAACATCAACGACGCAGGCGAATCGCCACCGGTGACGCAACTAGAACTCGGCCGCGCTGACGCCCTGCTCATTGACTGGGACGACGCCGACTTGGCTGCGCTGGTCGGAGCCACGCTGATCTCGCCTGACACGGCCAAACTCGCCGTCGCACCTTCGGTCGCGGAACACCCTCGCTGCCAGCAGGCCGT
>JBPCMH010000366.1:0-19736 GCA_051002495.1 Acidimicrobiales bacterium | reverse complement strand
ATGTCGGTCAGATCATGGCTGTTGCGATCGATGCGCTCAATCATCTGACGCCGCTCCTCATCACAGAAGCTGTCCAAGTGGCGGAGGAGCGTCGACGAGAAGCCGGCGATCGACGTCAGCGGCGTTCGCAGTTCGTGACCAACCGCGGCAACGAGCTGCCGCCGCATGTCGAGCGTGTCCTTGAGCTCGCCGACCGCGTCGCGCTCCTCCTGGATCGTGCGGGCATTGGCTAGGCCGATGGCCGCGAAGGAGGCGAACGTCTCGACCAGCTCACAGTCATCGGTCGAGTAGGTCCGAGGTTCCTTGGTGTGGACAGCGATGGTGCCGATCCGCTCGCCGGTCGAGGCCACGATTGGCACGTCGAGCTGGAGGACGGGGCTTGACGGCAACCGCTTCCGGCGAGCGCGCGACGCCTCATCGAAGACCATCTCCACACGATCGGCAGCGAGCAGTCGTCGCGCCCCTGTCGTGATTCCTTTGACGACCTCCTCGGAGTCGGTGGCGCTCGTCACGAGCATCGCGATGGTCTGGAGGGCATCCGCCCGTCGGTCGACATCGTGCTTGCGCCATGCCTCTTCAACAACCGTCGGGAGCTCATCGAGGTAGGTGCTGGTCTTGATGACGTAGTCGACCGCACCGGCTTGCAATGCCTCGACGGCGACGGCTTCGGATCCCATCCCCGTCACCATGACCACGGGCGGTCCGTTGGCTCGGAAGATCTGGCCCAACAGGTCGATGCCACTGGTCCCAGGGATCTTGTAATCGAGCAGCACAATGTCGGAGGACGCGAGCTTTTCCATGACTTCGCCCGGATCGCCGGTCGTGTCTGGGCGCATCCCGACTGCCTGGAGTCGCTTCGACATAAGGAAGCGATGATCGGGATCGTCATCGACGACGAGAACGCGCAGACCACTCCAGCGCTCAGCCAACTCCGTGGACTCCGCCGATCGCCGTGTCGGCCGGCCGATCAGCGACGCTCCGCGCCGGCACGGACAGTCGAAACGCCGTCCCGGCCTGAGAATCTGCCCCGGCATCCTGTTCGACCACCGTCAGAGTGCCGCCGATCGTCTCCGCGATTCTCCGGCACATGGCCAAGCCAACGCCGGTGCCTCTCGGCCCGTCAACACTATCGAGCCGCTCAAAGATGTCGAACACAGTTTCACGGTACTCAGCGGGAATGCCCTTCCCGTCGTCGGCGACATCAATATCGATGCCATCGGCGGTGCGGCGCGAAACGACAAACACGCCAATGTCCGGTCGTCCACCGTGCTTGCATGCGTTCTCGACGAGGTTCGTGAACAGCTGTTGCATGCGGACCGGGTTGGCAAGGATCACGGGGAGGTCGGGGCCGACCGTCACGCGCGCGGTTGGGTAGGTGCCGGCGAGGCGCTCGACAACCGCCGAAACCACATCGTCGAGCGGGACGGCACCGACCTCGGTCTGGGCGCGACCGACTCGAGACAACTCCAAGAGGTCGTTGATCAGATCCTGCATGTAGAGCGCCGACGACCTCATGCGCTCGATGAAGAATCGCCCCTCGTCGTTCATTACTGCGCTGTGATCTTCATCGAGATACTCGAGATAGCCGAGCAGCGAAATGATCGGAGTCTTCAGATCGTGGGAGAGGCCATAGACCAGGGTCTCCAGCTCGGCGCTCACTTCCTCGGCCCGGGCGCGAGCCTCGCGTTCTCCCGTCATGGCCGCCGCCCGGTCGAGCGCGATGTCGATCATCACGCCCAGGCTCTGCACGAGGCTGCTCTCCTCCGCTCCGAAGAACGGGGCGTACGGACCCGACTCGATCTCCAAACGCCGCGAGCCGGCCTCAATCGAGATCGTCGAGACGGTGGAATCAGCCGACGACGTTCGGTACGTTCCGATCACCGATCCGTCGCGGTCGATGAGGCTGGCCGAGCTTCCGCCGACCATACGCACCACGGGCGGCAGCAGCGCCATAGCTACATCGGCTGGAGCGGTCACCGTCATTAAGCCAATGGTTGCCTCGCGAAGCGCGGCCAACTCCGGCCGCCGCCACTGGCTTCGTAGCCACGCAGGCGGAGCAAAGCCAATAATGAACGCGAGCGCGCTCACGATCGGCAGGAAAGCGATCACGGCCGCGGCGACGGGATGATCGACGGGGTCGGCCGAGGCCGCGGGAAGCAGGACGATCGCGAACAACGCGGCACCGACCGAGAGCAGCCGCGCCCTGCGTCGCGGCACCGTCGTGAGGGTGGCTCCCGCGGTCCAAAGCCGACGGGACACGACCCCGTGGATACCAACCCACTGCAGCAAGAACAGCAGGATCCATAACTGGAACCACCACGGCCTCGAATCGCCCTGGCCCGGGATATCGGGCAGCGCGAGCGCGGCGACCGCGACCGCGAGGCTCAGGGCGTCTCCCGCTGACATCAGGCGGTCGTCGCGGTCGGGATCAAGGCTGGCCAAGAACCTGAGCAGGCACCAGACGTAGCCGATGATCCCGAGGATCAACAGCCGTTGAAGAATGAGCGGGACCACACCCACCGCGCCCTCCGGCTGGACCGCGCCGATCGCCGCGACCGCGCCGATCAATCCGAAGGCGACGGCCATCCATCGCGCTGGCTCCGTTCTCAGCGTGTACCACTGTCGCACCGCGACGAGGCCCAGCGCGGCGAACGCTAAAGCGTTCACATATTGGAGTTGCATCACCACCGAATCTACTCATGCCAAGTCACCGCAGCGGTTGGGGACTCGCGGCCGGTGACAACTCGATGGGCCGCGCCACCGCGCAACCACCTTTGTTGTTCAGGTGCCGCGCATGGCCAACAGGTCGGCCACGTGGAGCGGCCGGCTATCGCGCAGTCGAGCAAGCTCGAGCGAGATGCCCTCGCTCGTCACGCCGAGGTCGAGCAGGGAACCGGAACCGTTGATGACCCACTCGCGAACAAGGTCGCAGTTCGAGCAGCGAAGGACCCGGCGGCCACCGACCTTCAGTGTCGCCCGCAAAGGGATCAACTGATCACAACCAGCACAGACGACGCAGGGTTCGGACGGGGCGCTCACACACAATTGTTTCGACGCGAGGCACAACCGCTCCTGCCGGAGCGCCCATTCCGGACAACTGCCTCGATCGCGCCGCTATTGAACGCGGGAACACAAACGCGGCAGGTGTGCCTAGTGAGATCGGAATGGTGAAAACCCTTCGTTCGGGTCATGTGCGCGATGGCTCGGACAGTCCACAGTCGTGTTCATGGCTGCAAACGTTGACGTCGTGGTGCAGGTTGCCGGAACGGCAAGCTCTTCTCCCGCGCCGTCGCCGCTGGCCATCACCGGCGGACCTGTCGACTCGTTGATCGCGCTGGCCATCGCGCTCGTCCTCGTCGGCGCACTTCTGCTCACTGCACTTCACTTCTATACACAGGGATTCTCCACACAAAGGACATCAGATGCGCCGTAGCCGCTTACTCATCGCCCTCGCCGGGCTCCTCATGGTCGCCACGGTCACCCCATCGACAGCGCAGTCCGACGTCGACGTGGCCGTTAGCAACCCTGGCGGCAGTCGGACGCTTTATGTCGAGGATCTCTTGGGCAACCCCCTCACCTCTCTCGACTTTGGCGTCACTCGACTCCAGCCGTTCCGCGTCCGGGTCGTCGACGCCACCATGGACCGAACCGGTTTCACGGTCAGTGCGGAGATGACGAAGTTGTATCGAGACACGGGCGCCGGCCTCGACTACGCGACTGCGATCCCGTCGTCCAACGTCGAGATCGCCCACCCGCTCGTGGCACTCAACGTTCTCGATGTCAGCGCGCGGGTGCAACCGGTCTTTGACCTGGCCGCCACCCTGACGGGTGCCTTGTGCACGGCAGTCACCACGCTGGGCGGCAGTTGCGCGGTGTCGGTGCCTGACGTCGCCGGCGTCGTCCAGACCCTGCCGCTCACGGTTGACCTCTCGGCGCTGCAGAACCTCCCGCTCCTGCCGCAGGGCTCAGACCCGGGGGCCTTCACCAACCCGTCATTCGCCGGCGTCGGCGCAGCCGACCCCGCACCCAGTGGCACCACAGCAACTGCCCGGCAGATGATCCGCGGCCTAGTCGTGGCCGACACCAGTGTGCTGGCCGCCCTGCAGACCGCCCTCGGCACCGCGGTCAGCGGAAAGACGGCGAGCGAGCTGATCAACTCCGGGCTGCTCACCAGTTCGGTACGCGACGCCGTCGGTGGCACGGTGTGGGATTCGCTGTCGCTTGACGACCAGACCGCCCTGTTGGCCGCCTTGGCCGCCACCGCCGAGAACGTCGTCGCCAACATGGTGCTCGGGCAGACCGGCACCTACCTGTCCTTCCCCGTGCTCACCGTCAATGTCCCAAGCGACGCGGCCAAGGGCACCTACCGGGGGACCCTGGTGGTGACCGGCCTCCAGTCATGATGCGTCGGGCGATCGCTGCCGCTGGACTCGCCGCGATCGCCCTCCTCCTGCAACTGGTGGCCGGCTCAACTGGCCTGGTCTGGCTCCCCGCGGCCCAAGCCATCGAAACCGCGACGTGGGGCATCACGCCCTCAGACGATCAGGGAATCCCCACACAATCGGCCTTCCGGCTCGAATTGCGGCCGGGCGCCACCACGGTCGCCTACCTCGTGGCATGGAACAAGACCGACGTGCCGATCGTCCTCGAGTTCGCGGCCACCGCGGCAGAGATCATCGACGGCGAGGCTGCGCTCGGCGGGGCCGGCGTCGGGGTGAGTTGGATCCACTTCCCCCAAGCCAAAATCACGCTCGCCGGCGGCGATCGACAGGCCGTGGCGTTCGAGGTTCGGGCGCCGAGCACACTGCCGGGCGAAGGGGCGGCGTTCGCGGTCGTCGCCCAGCCCTCGAGCAGCGCGGCCGATGCTCCCGCCGTGCTCGAACGACTGGCGGTCATGGCCTACTTGAGCCCAGGTGACCCCAGCACCTTGAGCCTGCCTGGCCTCGGGATCCTTCCGTGGCTAGCGGGCGCCTTGCTTGTTCTGGTCGCGGTGGGGGCTGGTAGGCACCGGGTACTCAGTCGACGAAGGTGACCTCACTGGCGGAGTGGATGACCCCGCCGGTCCGCAACCAGACCCTCATTCCACCGGCGACGTCGTCGCTGAGCACCTCCGGCTCGTGCCCGGCCTCGATTGCGGTCCGAAACTCCGTCACGGCCGAACCCAACCGGGGTCTCCCCGACGCAGTCAACTCGTCCTCCACCGCCTCCCAGTAGCGCGCGTTGTTGACGTGGTTCAACACATCGAAGTCCGTCGACCGCAGCTTCCACGGACGCCCGGCGAGTTTGGGGGGCGGCCCGGGGACAGTGAGCCGGCTGCTCACTGGCCTCGTCGCCTGATCCCCGTACAACTCCGCAAAGGTGCCGGGGATGCGGAGGGGCCGACCGGAGGATTGGTCGATCAGCACCCAGATCGCGGCGGCGTCGACCCGGCCTCTGGGCGCCTCCATGATGGTTCGACGCTCGGCCCAGCGGCCACCCGTCCCGGAGCAGAACGTGGTTAGCGACAGGGGGTCATCAAGCCGCGGCCAGGAGCCGGTGAACCGGAGCGCCATGCGCCGCAGCACCCACACTCCCCCGATTCCCGACTCCTCCCCATCCTCACGGGCGATGTCCTGCAGATATCTGGTCAGCGCATCGAGCCGGGCCCGGCCATGCGGACCGGCGTCGCCAAGGCGCACCACGGCCGACAGGCCGAATCTGCGAGCTTGCCGGTCGGGCAGCGGGGCGAAATGCTGGTCCACGGCCGCAACGTAGCAAGGCTGGCGACGCGGCCTGACCGCCAGCGACCGACGGCAAGATCCGGTCCCGGCCCCCGCCGATTGGCCACCCCACCACGGGACGGAGCACTCCCAACCCAAGGGAGGAAATTCCGGACATTTCGGTCAGATTGACTGGGGTTATTGCACTCAATGTGGTTTATGGCGCACTATGCGTCATATGGCCAGGCCGTCGCCCGCTGGGGTTGGGGCACCGGGCTTGTTGCTCGCGTTGATCGCGATGCTGCTCTCCGGTGTGGCTCTGGGCCGGGCAACCGTCAGCCAGACTGCCGGCTCGACCTCGACCGACGGCGCCCTCGCCGTTTGCGTCACCGCCCTCGCTATCTGGCTTCCGGTGACGATGCTGGCGCTCGGCCGCACCCGCACCATGGCTCGCCGAACGGCCGTGCTAGCGGATGAGTTGGCCTCGAGGACTGGGCCTGACGTCATTGCCCTTTCCGTGATCGAGGCCGACCTCGCGGCGGTCCGAGAGTTGCTAGACGGCGACACGGTTTCGATGGTGTTACAGCCCATCGTGTGGCTTCCCAGCAACGAGGTCGTCGGCTACGAGGCCTTGGCCCGCTTCGCCGACCGAGTCCCGCCCAACGTGTGGTTCGACCGGGCTCGCTCGGTGGGGCTCGACATCGAACTCGAGCTCCACTGCATCAAGCGCGCGCTGGTGATCCTGCCGGACCTGCCTCCAGATACCTACCTCTCGCTGAACGCCTCTCCCGACACACTCTTGTCCGACCGGTTGTTGCAACTGGTGGCCGGTCCAGGTAGCGATCGCGTCGTGATCGAGCTCACCGAGCACGTCGGCTTCGGCGACTACGACCGGTACGTCACCGCGGTCGCCCGGCTCAGGGAGCTAGGGGTCCGATTGGCCGTCGACGACGCCGGCGCGGGTTTCGCGTCGCTCCGACATGTCGTATCCCTGGGTCCCGACATTGTGAAACTCGACCGCAGCCTGGTCAGCGACATCGATCGCGACAGCCTCAAGCGATCGCTGGTGCGCGGCCTTGCCTCGTTCGCTAGGGCAACCTCGACTTGTCTTGTCGCCGAAGGCGTCGAGACGCCCGCCGAAGCGCGAGCCCTCGTCGAAGAGGGCGTCGCTTTCGCTCAGGGCTTCTGGTTCGCTCGGCCTCAGCCGGCTGAGTGGTTGCAGGGACGTCCCGTGGTGGGCCGAATCCTGCATGTCCCGTCAGGGCGCTGAGGGCGTGGCCTTCAGGTCGACCGATGCCCCGCGCGCGATGATCCAGGGGGCCACGTCGACCTGAGGCATGGGTTGGCAGAGCCCGAAGCCCTGGCCCACATCGCAGCCGATGTCTCGCATGAGCTCTGCCGTCGCTTCGTCCTCAACGCCCTCAGCCACCACGGTCATTCCTAACCGGTGGGCGAGATCGACCACCGAGGCCGCGATGGCGAGATCGCGGCTGTCGGTCCCGGCATGAGTGACGAACTCTCGATCGATCTTGAGCTCGGTGATCGGTAGCCGTTTGAGATACGACAGTACGGAGTAGCCGGTTCCAAAGTCATCGATCGACAACCTGACGCCTAGGTCGTGGAGGCCATAAAGGGTGGCCGTCGTCGCATCGTCCGATCCAGCGAGGGCGCTCTCGGTTAACTCGAGGACCAGCGCGGAGCTGGGGATCCCCGAGGTGGCCAAAGCGCGGGCGATGCCATCGACAAGATCCGGGTCGTTGAGCGTCGTCGGTGAGAGGTTGACCGCGATCGAGAGCTCCAGCCCTTCGGCCCGCCAGAGCGCCGCGGCGGCCAACGCCTGTCGCAGCACACTCGTCGTGAGCGGCCGGATGAGGCCGCTCTTCTCAGCGAGCGGGATGAACTCCGCCGGCGAAACCGACCCACGGTCGGGGTGATGCCAGCGGGCGAGCGTCTCGACACCGATGGCCACTCCGGTCTGCAGGTTTATCTTGGGTTGGAAGGCGACCCCGATTGCGTCATCCCGCGCCGCGCTGTGGAGGTCAGCCAGGAGCGAAAGGTGCGAAGCCGTCGCCTCGTCACCGCTCTCCCACTTGCTCCACTCCCGGTGCTGGCGACGCGCCCGCTCGAGTGCCACGTCGGCCCGCCGCAGAATGCGACCGGGGGTGTCCGACGCTTCGGCGAGCACTGCCCCCATCGTGACCGCCACCCGCAGCCTCACATCATCGAGCACAACCGCGTCCTCGAACGCGCCGAGGAGGACCGAGGCTGTGCGCTCCATTTCGGCCTCCGTCGAGCATCCGACGGCAAGCACCGCGAACTCATCACCAGCGAGACGAGCCACGGCGTCGCCTGGCCGGGTGCAGACATGAAGCCGGCGGGCCGCCTCTCGCAAGACTCGGTCCCCGATCTCGTGTCCGAGAGTGTCGTTGATGTCCTTGAACCCGTCGATGTCGAGGAGAAAGAGCGCGCGGTCGGTCCCCGCCTCGGCGAGCGCGGCTTGCAGCCCCGACCGGTTCGGCAACCCGGTGAGGGTGTCGGTATAGGCGGCAACCCGCAACGCCTCCTCGGCGCTGCGTCGAGCGGTGATGTCGCGCACATTGCAGACAATCCCCGCAATGTTCGGGTCATCAAGGTGGTTGGCATAGACCACCTCGACCCACACGTACCCACCCTCGGCCAGGGCGGTTCGATAGTCGATGTGGACCGTCGACGATGGCGAAGAGGTCACGGCACGGCCAAACGCCTCGATCACCTGGGGCCGATCTTCGGGGTGGACCATATTGATCAGAGGTCCCTGAAACTCGGCCGCACTCGCGACCCCTGCGTAACGCTCGAGCGACGGGGTGGCATCGATCAGCCCCCCGTATTGATCGAGAATCATCGACAGGTCGTTTGAACGGGCCAGCAGGGTGCGCCAGCGTCGGTCAGCCTTGGCCACCGCGTCCTCGGTTTCGGCCGCGGACGTAACATCGAGCAACAGACCTCGGACGCCAACCGCAACCCCGTCTGGGTCGTACACGCCGTGCACAATGGCTTGCACGCGCACCTCAGCGCCTCCGGCGGCAATCATCCGAAAGCGCGTCCGATGGTTCTTCCCGCTCTGGATGGCCGCTTCGCAACCCTCCCTGATCTTGTCGGCGTCGTCGCGGTGGATCACCGAGGTCAGAAACTCCGGCGCGTGCGCCCAGACAACCACGGGGTAGCCGAGCAATCGGGTAGCCGTCGGCGAGACATACAACAACTCGAGGGAGGGCCAGGTTGCCTCCCACAGCACGCCGTCGATGCCCTCCACGATGCGCTCGACGTGGCCGCGCACGGCGACCGCATCGGCCGCGGAACTGCTCTGTGTGCTGGTCACGGCCGAACGACTCCTCGGTGTTGACAGGCCCAGACCGACCCGCGATACCGGCCTGCGCTAGATGTCCTGTCGGAGTGCGCGCTTTGTTTGTGAGCGATGACCACGAATTGTCATGTCGATTCGTGATGATTCGTCCCAACAGGCCGGATATCGCTCACGTTCTCCCGCCAGACGCCGATGAAATAAGAGAATGTCCGCCGGCCCCCATCTCGCGATAGTTGAGGCCGTCCTGAACCCGGGGCGGCTGGCCGTTGTCGACGCGTGGTCGCTGGGCGAGGTCGTTGGCGACGTCGACTTGGACGCCATCGCCAAGCGCGCCGCCCGCTTGTGCCAGACGCCTGTTGGCTTGGTCACCGTTCTCGATTCCAACCGACAATGGAACGTCGGACGACACGGCACCACGCTCGATGCTGTACCTGTGGGTCTGTCACTTTGTGCTCACGTCGTGGCCGAAGGGGCCATGGTCGTCGGGGATCTGCGATTCGACGAGCGCTTCGCCGAGCACCCGTTGGTTGTCGCCGAGGACGGCCTTCGGTTCTATGCCGGCGCACCGGTCTCGGTCGACGGAGAGATCGTTGGAGCGGTTGCTGTCGCCGACCTCCGGCCGAGGACTCTTGGACCCAACGGCCGTCCAAAACTCATCGCACTGGCCCAGGAAGCATCTGCGGTGCTCTCACTGCGCATGCTGGGCGCTGCGAGTCGTCCCGCCTGAGCCAGTAGTCCGGACCTCGACGACGCCGGTCATGCCGTAGGCCTCATGACCGGGCAGGTGACACGCGAACAGAACCGGGCCGACGGAGTCGAACCCAAATACCGTCAGTTCAACCTCGCCACCGCCGACGGAGACCTCACCCGGCACCGGAGCGTGCGCTGGCTCGCTTCCCGTTCGGTGTGCGGCGTGCACTGCCTGGCCCCCGATGATCAGCTCATGACCAATGGGATCCCGATTGTCCACGACGAAGGTGACTTCCGTGCCTGGCCGCACGCTGATGCGATCGGGCGTGAACCGGCTGTGCTCGATCACGAGCTCGACGGTGACTTTCCCCGGCCCAAGCGCCTGCGCTTCGGCCGGGCTGGTGCGGATCGCGATCAAACCGACGACGGCACTGGCGACGACGGCCGCGGCAGCCAGCACGGCGACTAGGCCACGGCCTGACCAATCAAGCCTCCCGGTCACGACATGGCCTCTGGACGACGAGCCATCCAAACCAGAACGGCCATGGCCGCGATGCCAGCGGTCAGAGCAACCACGGCGGTCCACACGGGGCGATCAGGCGTCGCCGCAATCGGCACGGCCGTCGAGCGGGTCACGCCCGCCGCGGCGAGTGACGGGGCGATGCTTCGATCGGTCGAGACCGCCAGGTCGTAAGTGAGCTCACCGGCGCCGGATTCAAGGGACATATAGGTGAACCACATCGTGTCTGGCACCCACTCCATGCCCGCATCCGAGCGGAGGTCAGCCAACAGGCCAGCCGACGCCGCTTCGCTGCGACGCACCTCCAGCCCGCGGCCCCCAGCCAGCAACCGTGGTTGTTGGTCGGTCAGCAGGAAGACATCGGCCTCCACCTGGCGGTCGTCGTCAAGGCCGAGCCCAAGAATCCGGAGCGGGACCCAGGGGTTGTCGGTAGGGATGGTGAGCATTATCGGCGTGCCATCACCCGTGGTCTGGCCAAGCTCCTGCGCCCGTCCGGCGTCGAACCGAGCAGCCATGAAGATGGGGCTTCGCGCCGCGTAGAAATCGAGCACCTCTGGGGCGTCAGGCGTCAGCAAGAAGCCGTTATCGGTAGCCCACTTGCCCACCTCGTCGCCGCCGCCCCGCAGGACCGTGATGTCGAGCGCGTCGATTTGGGTCTCGAACAGCACCTCGGCGCTGTCACTCGCTGCACCCGCTGACGCGAAGGCGAGCCCACCTCGGTTGGGTGGTTCGACCTCGCGGGCGAGACGTTGCAGCGTCCAGTCACCGCCCCGGACGACATCGGTCGGCACGCCAGGCAGGGGGATGATCGAACCGAGTTGTTCGCCCTCCCCGGTGAACTGGAAACTGGTGACGTAGCGCTCGACACCTTCGTGATAGGCGGCCAACGTGGTCGTGCGCACCAACTGAATGGTGCCGTTTTGGCCGACCAAACCACCACAAGCGGCGGCCGGTCCGGCCATCATCAGGACAAAGGTCGCAACCCCTGCCCCTACCCCTGCAAACCAACGGGTTCGTCGTGCCATGGGTCCTCCCCCTTCATCGACTCTTGGGGGGTGGGACGTCCAGCAGGCGCGCGGAAGTTCCCGATTCTCTGTCAGGAAAGCGGCGACCAGTGACGTGGCCGCCGCGGAGTCATCGGGCGCGGCTCAGGCCGCGCCCAACGACTCGCAGGCAAAGCATCGAGCTGATCAGACGGCTTGGGTGGCCCGGCGGCGGCGTGCGGCGAGGACCGCCACGGTGCCAGCACCGGTGAGCGCCGCGCCGAGGGCGGTGAGCCCGGCGATGAACGCACCAGTCCGCGGCAGGCTGCCGCCTCCGACGTTGGTCGGGACGCCAGTGACACCGGCCGCGGTGACGGTCAGATCGGCGGTGAGCTGATACGGGGCGCCGTTGCGGAAGCCGGTGGCAGACAGAGTGTGGGCGCCGACCTCGGCGTCAAGGGGGATCGTCACGGTCGCCGCGAACTGGCCCTGGGCGTCGGCGGTCACCGAACCAAGGTTGCGGGGCGTCGAGAAGAGTTCGAGGTTGACCGTGCTGTTGGGGTCATAACCAGAACCGGACACCTGCAGTTGGCCGCCCTGCTGAGAGACACTGCGGGAAAGCTCCAACTGGCACTGGCCCGGCGGGTACTGCGACGGACGGATGGCCGGCTGGCCAGGCGCCTGGGTGGGCGGCTCCCCCGGCGGGCGGCCTGTGGGCTGGCCCGGAGCGCACGGAGACGCGGCGGCAAAGGCGCCAACAACGAACAACGGAGCGACAGCCAACGCGGCCACAACGGCACCGACACTGACCCTTCGAAGCGTCTTCAAACCCATTTCCTGCGTCCCTTCGTAATGTCCCGCCCGACCTGCACGGTCGGTGTAGGTTGTCACAAATCCCCGGCGATGGTCAATCACCAATGATTGACCGGCGTTCAGGGCGGTTGCGGGCGGGCGTTCTCATTCGAACCGATTGCTCCGCGCCCCCTGATCGTGCTACGAAGTATGCCTCACAGGACTAACGGAAGAGGACTGTCAATATGGCGATCGATCCAGTGGAGTCAACCTTGATGAGCGGCTGGCGACGGCTTCGAGTCGCCTTGGCCGCGGCATTGCTCGCGACCACGGCCTTTGCGGGGCTGGCGGCGTCGCCGGCGTCGGCCGCGACGGCCTATCCCCTTGGGCCCGGCTATTGGACGGCAGCGAGCGACGGCGGCATCTTCTCCTTCGGCGACGCCCAGTTCATGGGTTCGACCGGCGCCATCAACCTCAACAGCCCCGTCATCGGCATGGCCGCCCATCCGTTCCTCGAGGGGTACTGGCTGGCCGCAACCGACGGCGGCATCTTCTCGTTCGGTTCTTCCGGGTTCTACGGATCGACCGGCAACATCAAGTTGGCCGCACCCGTCTCCGGCATGGCTTCTCACCCATCAGGGGCCGGGTATTGGCTGGCTGCCACTGACGGAGGTGTCTTCTCCTTCGGTGCCGCGAAGTTCAAGGGCTCGATGGGCGGCATCACGTTGAACAAGCCCGTCGTTGGGATCGCTGCCAACCCGTCGGGCGAGGGCTACTGGCTGGTGGCCTCGGACGGGGGCGTGTTCGCCTTTGGCGACGCGGTCAATCAGGGCTCGCTCGGCAACAAGGTCCTCAACGAGCCGATTGTTGGCATGGCCGCTACGCCGACTGGCCTCGGCTATTGGCTCGTGGCCGCTGACGGCGGCGTGTTCGCCTTCGGTGACGCTGGCTACTTCGGATCGACCGGCAACATCACGCTCAACAAGCCCGTTGTCGGCATCGCTGCGTCGAACTCCGGCAACGGCTACCGCATGGTCGCCACCGACGGCGGGGTCTTCAACTATGGCGACGCGGCATTCTTCGGCTCGACCGGCAACATCGCGCTGAACAAGCCCATGTTGGGTATCGCCACCCGGCCGAGGTTGGCCGTGGCCGCCGACCCGTTCGACGACGACGCCAACTCAACCAGCCTCTGGGACACCAGCGGACCCGACGCCGTCCTCAGGCTGACCAACACCGCTTCCGACAGCGTGCCTGCCGGCGCCCGCATCCTGGGCGTCGAAGGGCTCATCCTGAGCCAGCTCGGCACCGTCTCGATCGCGTTGGACGCCGGCACCTGCGGAGCTGGCCCAAGCATGCTCCTGTACCTCGACACCACCGGCGACGACTCCGGCGACACCACCACGACGTTGACTTGTGGGCAGTTGACCGCCGGTGTCGACCCCGTCGCTGCGTCAGGGAAGCCTGGGAGTTCCAAGGTGCTCGGCGCCGACCTCATCTACAACAGCGTCGGCACGGTGAGCGTTGACGACATCGGCATCGCCGGTCTCGTCATCACCGACCACAACCCCGCTCGATAAGCAACCACCGCTGAGGAAGGCGCCGACGCCCTACCCGGGCGCCGGCGCCTTCGTCGCGTCTCGGCCTCGGCGAAGACACAGGTTTGGACCGGCCGCCATGCCACGATGAGCCCCGTGCCTTCGTCCCGCCGCCGCCCGCTCGTGGCCATCCTCGGTGGGTCCCTCCTGCTCGCCGTGGTTTGGGCTGGACTGCTCGTGCCGGCGGCGACGGCCGCCATCACCGGCGTCTCGCCTGGTGGGGCAACCGTCGACCCCGGTGGCTCAGCCGGGGCGGATATCAGCCTCAACTCCCAGGACGCCGACACGACGCCATGCCTGAGCGTGAACTCACCCCATAGTTCGATCGACGTATCGGTCAGCCGGATCTGTGGCCCACGCGACACCTGGAGCTCGCGGCTGACGATCGCCACCGCGCCGGGAACCCCGCCCGGCAACTACACGATCCGCATCAATGAGATCGACAGCAGCACCCAACGACGACTCGGGTCGGGGTCCTTCACGCTCACCGTTGGAGGCGAATCGCCCCCTCCGCCGCCGCCCACGTCGACGACGGTTCGACGGACGACGACAACGAGGCCAGCTCCGACCACGACCGCCCCACCGGAGACCACCACCTCGAGCGAACCGGTGGAGACGACCACGACGACCGAGCCACCAGCATTCCGACCGTTGGCCGCGGTGGCATCGCTCGACCTTCCGAGAGAGGTCCTCTTCCTTCCGTTGACCGGCCAAGGCTTCGCGGCTTGTATCCCGCTGACCGACCCGTGCATCGACCCCGACTTCGAACTGCAGTTGGTCCCCAGCGCCGACCGCAACATCACCTGGGTGCCGACCACGGCGTCGCCGACCGGAACGGAGTCGGCCAGCGTGGCCGCAGTCGGCCGGGTGGAAGTCACCGACCCGAGCAGCGTGTTTCTCGTACCCGCACTCGATGCTCGCCCCGCCGGGGGCCGTCTCCAGTTGCTCGCCCGTCGCTTCCGCACGCCGCCGGGCGACCTCGTCGAGGTCGCCGATGCAAGCGGAGGCTCCGTCAGTGCCACGCTCAGCCCGCCCGTGCCCCCCGTCGGGCCGCCGCTCCTCGCCTCAACCCTTTTCGGCGATCCAACGATGGTCGACTCATCGACGCTCGTCGACGCTCGTCCCGCACTGCTGGTCTTCGGACCAGAAGCCCGAGTGATCAGCGGCATCATTGCCGACCCGGGTTGGAACCTCACCACCACCTGGCTTCCGGTCGTGCACAAGGATGGCTTGGCCCACCTGGCCCGAAACGCCGACGGCCGGACGGGACTGGCCCTTCCGGTTGCGGCCCGATCCCGCGCCATCTCGCTGCGGCTCCCGGCGCCGCCGGAGAGCGACCAGCGGTGGACCTGGATTGGCTTGCTGTTGTTGGGTGGCGCGGGCGGCATCGCTGGGCTCGGCGCGTGGTGGGCGGTCCGGCGGCGGTGAGTCGCCCATGAGTCGCAGCCCGTCTTGTCTGTGGTTGGTCTCCAACCAACTTCTCGCCGCGATCGACGAGCGCTTCGGGGATCCGGTCGACAGCTACGTGAACGGGTCGCAGACATGGCTGCGGGAGGAGGGCCCTGACGAAGTCGTGATCGAGTGGCGTCTGCACCCGGTCGCTTCGTTCGTGAGACCAGCCGGCATCGACACCTACGACCTGTGGCCCAACACGGTCATAGCCATCGCACGCGGCGAACCACCGCCGACCGATCCGAAGGCGCTGTGGGAGGGATTGGAGGCGTTCCCGGCATACGGCGACGACATCGAGCCCGCTGCGCTCCGAGCGCTCGCGACGGCCTCCCTGGGTCGACCGCCCGATGCCTTCGGCTTGGTCGACCACCGCGCCGTCGCAGACGAATGGGAGCGAAGCGGTGGCCGGACCAGCATCGTTCGCGCTTTGCTAGCCCAACTCGACAACGTCTGAGCAAACCCCCTACGCCTCCGGCTCGCCCCGCCACACCGGCGCCCTAGGACGATCGAACTCGACCTCCACCCGTTCTCCTCGGATCGCGGCGAACGCGTTCGCCCCCCATCGCTCCCGCCCCGCCAATGGCTCCGGCATGTTGTCTTCGGCGAACCACCCGACGTCTCGACACTCGAGGGGATGAGCCTTGAGCTCGCCGCCGACTTGCCGGCAGTGGAACACCACCGAGTACAGCGGGATTCGGGTGAACCCGAGGCGCATGCCGTCGAGCACGGCGATGACCGACTGTGGCTCACAAAGGATGCCGGTCTCCTCTTCGACCTCCTTTGCCGCCACCTCGGCCGGTGAATAGCCGATGTCGGCCCAACCGGTCGGGTACAGCCAAACGCCGGAATCCGCCCGCTGCACCAACAGAATCTCACCGGCGGCGTTGCCCACCACCGCGCCGACCGCGACTTTGGGCGTGGCGTACCCGGCCACGCCCTCACCCACCTGCTTGAGCCACTCCTCGACGATGCGGTCCTCCACCGCTTCATGCTCGACGGTGGCTCTGATGTCGGCCGCGACCCGAAGGACCTCCTCGAATCGCTCCCGCTCATACAGGCTCTCCGTGAAACCAAGACCGGTGCGAGCGATGCCGGCGAGCGATTCGCTCCACCGCAAGAGATCATCGGCGCTCGCGCCGTGGCCAGCGGAGACGGGGTCATGGGTGCTCACTCCCGAGAGGCTACGCCGCGCCCGCGATGGTGTCAGCCGGTGCGGTAGGCGGCGATGGTCGGCGTCGGCGGACCGCTGCGCTGGAACCGGTAGCCGGCCCCGCTCACCGTCACGATGAACTCGGGCCGTTCCGGATCCGGCTCCACCTTTGAGCGGATGCGTCGGATGACCTCAGTCACGAGCGCCTCCTGACCGGCCTGGTGGTCGGCCCAAACGCCGGCGAGCAACTCTTCCCGGCTGAATACCTTCCCGGCATCAGCGGCCATGAACGCCAGCAGAGCGAACTCTCGATCGGTGAGGTCGAGCGGCCGTCCGTCGACGAACGCACGACGGGCCTGCAGATCAACACGAATGCCATGCTCGGGCTCCGACTGTGCTCCCGATCGCGAGGAACGGATGGCTGCTGCCACCCTCGCCTCGAGCACGGCGGGAGAAAACGGCTTGCCGAGGTGACCGACGGCGCCGGCGCCGAGGGCCGCCGCCACTGAGTCGTCGTCGGCCTTGGCCGTGAGCATGATGACCGGGAGACCGAGATCGGCCTCGTCAATCTGGGCCAGCAAGTCGATGCCGGTCCGACCCGGCATCATGACGTCGAGCAAGACAAGCGACAGTCCAGGGTCGTCGGTGATGGCCGTCCATCCGGTGTCGGCATCGACGGCTTCGACGACTTCGTACTCGTCAAGGGCGACCCGTACCAAGAGGCGAACGTTCGGGTCGTCGTCGACAACGAGAACCCGCGGACGGTTCATCTCTTCGGTGGGGGCCACCCCGCGGTATCGGCGCGCTCCGAGGCAATTGTGAGCAGAAGTTGTCTCGGATCAGGCTCAATGCCCACGCCTGCCGCGGGCAGATGCGACAATGCCGACGTGCCTGGGATCCGCATCCTCGTGGTCGACGACGACGCAGATCTGCGCGCCATGCTTCGGCATTCGCTCGAGTTGGAGGACTTCGTCGTGATGGAGGCCGCCGATGGGACGACTGCCTTGACGATGACGACACAAGATCGACCCGATGCAGTGCTCCTCGACCTGAACCTCGGCGTGGTGAGCGGGTTGGAGGTGCTGACCCAGATCCGTCGCCAGAGCACGGTGCCAGTCCTTTTGGTCACCGGGCGGCAGGAGGAGGCCGATCGCGTGCTCGGCCTCGAGCTCGGGGCGGACGACTACATCATCAAGCCGTTCCTTCCCCGCGAGCTCGCCGCCAGGGTGCGGGCCGTGCTGCGCCGAGCCCAGCCGGGCGGCAGTTCCGACGAAGTACTCGACTTCGACCGACTCGTCATCCGACCGGCCTTGCGCACCGCGTCGCTCGACGGCAAAGACCTTGAGATGCCTCCCAAGGAGTTCGATGTTCTCGTTCACCTTGCTCGGGAGCCCCGGCGGGTGTTCAGCAAAGAAGACCTCCTCGCCGCGGTGTGGGCCTCCTCGACGGAGTGGCAAGACCCGGCGACGGTGACCGAGCACGTCCGCCGACTCCGCCGCCGCATCGAGGACGACCCGGCAGAGCCGGCGTGGATCGAGACCGTCCGGGGGGTCGGCTACCGCTTTTCGCCCCTCTCCGGTAGCGATCCGGTCAACGCCTGATCGACCCCGAGATCAGCGGTCGGCGTCGCCGCCGATCGCGAGCGCGCTCCTGATCCGATCCTCGACGATCGTGAGCCGGTCGGGGTTGTACAGCTTGTCGGCGGTTTGGGCATCGACCACATAAAAGGTGTCGACGACCTCGTCGCCGTGACTAGAAACCCTGGCCCATCGAATGTCGAGGCCGCACCCACCGATTGCGGTGGTGATGCGATGCAGGACACCGATGCCGTTCGCTGCCCTGACCTCGATCACCGTGGCTCGCTCGCTGGCTCTGTTGTCGATCATGATCGCGGTCTCAACGCCTCTTGCTGAGGCAGGACGAAACCGGGGCGCGTACTGCCTCGCCCGTTCGGCCAATCGGTCAGCAAGCACCAGTGAGCCGTCCAGGGCGGCCTCCACATCAGCCGCGACCGCCTCCCACGCCGGCTCCCGACCGAACGCCGGCTCGACGTCGAGCACCTCCACGGCCTGGCCATCAGCGCGCGACCCGACACGGGCGCCGAGCACGTCGAGGCCGTGGAGGGCCATGACACCGGCGACAGCCGATAGCACCCCGGGGCGGTCCTCGGCCACGACGAGGCAGCGATGCGCAACCCCGTGAACCCCAGGCGACAACCCGTCGGCCTCGTGGATCACTTGCTCAAGATGCCAGCCGGGCGGCGCCGCATCGTCGAGGAGCGCTTGCCTCGTTCGTTCCACTAGTTGACGAATCAGTCCGGCCTTCCAGTCGCTCCACGCCGACGGCCCAGTCGCCAAACTGTCCGCCTCAGTGAGCGCGGCGAGGAGATCCAGAGTCTCGGTCGATCCAACGGAGACGGCCACAGCTGCTGCCGTTGCCGGGTCATCGAGGTCGCGCCGCGTCGCGGTCTCGGCCAGAAGCAGGTGGTGCCTCACCAACGACACGAGCACCGCCACCTCATCGGGGCCAAACCCCATGCGGGGTGCGACGCGGCCAACGACCTCAATACCGACCTCAGTGTGATCGCCGGGGAATCCCTTGCCGATGTCGTGCAGGAGGGCGCCAATGAGCAACAGGTCAGGTCGGCGATCCGCGGTCACGAGGGCGGCGGCGTTGGCTGCAGTCTCCATGAGGTGCCGATCCACGGTGAAGCGGTGATAGGCGTTGCGCTGTGGCCGATGCCGAACGGCGCCCCACTCGGGGAGGAGCCGGCTCACCAGGCCGTGATGGTCAAGCGCCTCGAGCGCTGGGATGGCCGCATGTCCCGTCGCCAAGAGGTCGACCAACGCCTCGCGCAACTCGTCGGGCCATGGCACGGTCGGCACAGGCGTGGCCGCTTCCAAGGCAAGAAGAAGTTGCCGGGAGATCGTGACACCGTTGACCGCGGCCGCCGTTGCCGCACGGAGGGGCAGGCAGGGGTCGTCGAGGCGGGCGTCAGGATCATGGGCGACCTCGCCTTCGGCCAGGACGAGCCCATGGTCGAGCCGACGGGGCTTCTGTGCCGCCCACCCCCGCGCCTTTGGGGCGCTGATCCTCCGCCACGTGTCCTCGCCTAGGTAGGCGATGGCCCTGGCCGCCTCGGCCACGCCGGCCATGAGCTCGTCCGCGCTCATCAGACCGAGCTCGGCGGCGACGCCGTCCTGCTCCTCGAGGAGCAGTTGATCGAGTGACCGGCCGGCGCGTCGATGAAGCGTCCGCCGAACCCGACGCAGCACCACCTCGGCGGCCTCCACCACGGGCAGGCGTTCCTCGATTTCCGGAACGATCCTGGCCGCGGCGCGAATGGCCTCGACGTCGCGGAGGCCGCCCGCGCCTTCCTTCAGGTCGGGCTCGAGCAGAAACGCCACTTCCCCGAAGCGGGCGTGGCGCTCTCGCCCGCTCGCCGCCCACAGCAGCAGCATGTTGTTCCAGGGGTTTCGCCAAAGGAGCTTGGACCCACCAACCCCCCC
>JBPCMH010000365.1:0-5004 GCA_051002495.1 Acidimicrobiales bacterium | reverse complement strand
GAGGGGCCACGCCAAATCCCCCCCCGCTTCCGCCGGGGGGGGGGGGGAGGAGCCAAAAAACACACCCCCCCGGGTGGCGTCCACACCCCCCCCCCGCCAGGTCGGCCGCGGCCGCGGCGTAGCGGTCGTCGAAGTCGAGGAGAACAAGAAAGTCGTTGCCGAGACCGTGATGTTTGGTGAGGACGATGGTCATGTAAGGTGCCAGTCTCTCGGGGCATCGGGCAAAACTTCGAGCGGATTGTCCTCGAACCGGTGCCAGGTGATGCGGGGATCACGTCGAAACCACGATCGCTGCCGGCGCGAGAACCGACGAGTGCGGGAAACGATCAGCTCCCGGCACTCATCCAGGCTCATGCCGCCGTCAAGATGGGCCAGGATCTCTTTGTACCCAAGCGCCTGCCTGGCCGTCTTCGACAAACCGCCGGCACGAGCCGAAAGCCTGTCGACCTCGGCCACCAGCCCGGCGGTGAACATGGCGTCGACCCGCTCCGAAATCCGGGTACCGAGTCGGGCGTCGGGCAACTCGAGGCCGGCCAGCCGCCAGTCGGTCAGCGGGTAGGCATCGATGCCTGGCCCGAATGAGGAGAACGGCCGCCCAGAGCCGATCGTCACCTCAAGAGCGCGCACCACCCGTCGACGATTCCCCGACTCCATGCGGCCGGCCGCGGTGGGATCGAGCTCAGCCAACCGGCGGTGCATGCCCTCGGTGTCGGCGTTGAGTTCCAACTCGGCGCGCACGTCCGAAAACTGCCCGGGAAGCTCGAGTTCATCGACCACCGCCTGCACATACAGGCCGGTACCCCCCACCAGGAGCGCCCCGGTTCCTTCGCGGCCGATCCGGTCAAGGGTCGCGAACGCTGCACGCTGGTATTCGGCCACAGAGAAATCGAGGTGTGGGTCAATGAGGTCGATCAGCGAGTGCGGAACGACCCGCTGCTCGGCCTGCGTCGGTTTCGCCGTCCCGATGTCCATGCCTCGGTACACCTGCATCGAGTCGGCGACCAAGACTTCCAGACCGGCGCCCGTGGCGATGGCCATCGCAACCTCGGACTTGCCCGACGCTGTCGGTCCGACCAGCGCGGCCCGCAGGCCGATCAGCCCCCGGCCCCCAATCGCACGAGGAGCGCGAGAAGACGGGTGGTGACCTCATCCGGCTCCGTCAGCACCCCCAGGTGCCTGCCGTCGATCCGACTGACCGCCCATCCAGCCCGAGCCGCGTGTGCTTCTTCGAGTTCGTAGGCCTTCGAAAGCCTGAGGTAGCCGCACGGAGCATCGGGCCAGTCGTCGACGTCGGGAATGACCTCATCGAGCAAAGCCACGGGAACGGGTTCGAGCTCGGCAACGAACTGCGCACGCAAGGCGTCATCCGGGATGAGTGGCTCGAAGACCGCCGGGTCCCACCACTGGTGCCAGGGCGGGAGCATGCCGTCGCCAGCGAGGCCCATGAGCTTGGTGCGCAGCGCCGGGTGCATGGTGGCGATGCTGGCTGTGTTGTTTCGGGGCAGCACAGCGTCGACGAACAGGTAGGCACCGACGTCGCCAAGGCTGTGGCCGACGACCGGCAGGATGGCTCCCGCGCCGCTGTGGGCCACGAGGACAACCGGAACATCCGACTCCTCAACCACCGCCGCCACTTGGTCGGCATAGTGCTCCCAGTACGGCGGGGTCTTGCTGTGCAACTCGGGAATGACGACGTCGTGACCGCGTCGCTCCAATGCCGCTCCCACCCGGGCCCATGTCAGTGGACCGACAAGGGGGCTGTGGACGAGGACGAAGCGGGTCACCCGGCGACGACGGGAATGCGCTGGCGGTGCCGCGGAGGCTGCACGACATCCACGAACTCTCCGCGGAGAAAGTGAGGAGCGGCATCGACGACGCTGACCGTCGCGTACGCGCCCGGCTGTAGCCCGCCCGGGTCGGGAAAGTGGATGAGCTTGTTGTGGTCGGTCCGGCCGGTGAGCATGGCCGGGTCCTTCTTGCTCGGCCCCTCGACGAGGGCGACCTCGACGGCGCCAATCCGCCGCTGGTTGGCGTGGAGGGCCGAACGCTCGACCACCACTTTCAGCCGTTCGAACCGATCCGCGATCACGTCGGGATCGATGAAGCGGTCGGAGAACTCGGCCGCCTCGGTTCCGGGACGGGGCGAGAAGATGAACAGATAGGCGCTGTCATATTCGGCCTCGGCCGCGACCGCGAGGGTGCGCTCGAAGTCGGCCTCGTTCTCGCCTGGGAAGCCGACGATGATTTCGGTGGTGACGGCCAAGCCGGGGATCGCCGCTCGCGCCGCGGCCAACTTCTCCAGGTAGCGCTCGGCGGTATAGCCACGGTGCATGGCGGCCAAGATCACGTCGCTCCCCGACTGCAACGGATAGTGCAGGTGCTGGCAAACCTCCGGCACTTCGGCCATGGCGGCGATGGTCTCGGGCCGAAGGTCCTTCGGATGGGGGCTGGTGAAACGCACCCGGCGGATGCCTTCGACTGCGCCGCAGGCCCGCAGGAGTTCGGCGAACATGGGCCGCAACCGCACATCCTGGCCACCTTGCCGGGCGGCGATGGCGAGGTCGCGTCCGTAAGAGTTCACGTTCTGACCAAGCAACGTGACCTCGGTAACGCCATCGGCAGCCAGGGCTTCGACCTCCCCTACGATCTCAACGAAGGGCCGGCTCAGCTCCTTGCCGCGGACCGCGGGAACGATGCAGAACGCGCAGTTGTTGTCGCAGCCGACCTGAATGGTGACCCAGGCGGCATACGGCACGTCGCGCCGTGCCGGAAGAGCGCTGGCGAACTCATCCGTCTCCGACAGGATCTCCATGACCGGACCCTCAGTCGTGGCCTGCTCGAGAAGCTCGGCCACCCGGCCAACGTTGTGGGTACCAAACACCGCGTCGACCCACGGCGCCCGCTCCTGCACCAGCGAGCCATCCTTCTGGGCCGCGCATCCGCCGACGGCGATCTGGGTGCCGGGGCGCAAATCCTTCAGCTGCTTCAGGTGCCCGAGCGTGCCATAGAGGCGGTTGTCGGCGTTCTCCCTGATGGTGCAGGTGTTGACCACGATCACGTCGGCCTCGTCGGCCGCGGCAGCCGGCAGGTAGCCCTCTGCCTCGAGCAGTCCGGCGATGCGTTCGGAGTCATGCTCGTTCATCTGACACCCGAAGGTGCGGACGAAGTAGGTACGGGGCACCTGCCCAGGATAGGCGGGGCCTGCGCCGACGCCGTCGTCCCGCCACCGCTCGGTGGCTTCGGCGCAACTCAGTCTGTGTTGGCGGCTCTGGTCGAACGGTGGCCCCTTAGGAGGCCGCGACCCGCCGGGTGACGACCGGGATGGCGTTAGCCGCGTTGGCTGGGTTCGACACCGCCTCCGAATCGGAGGCTTCGACCGGCATAGGCACTGGCCCGGGTGATGCCGGCGAGGCCCCACGACCGGATCCTGGCCGACCGTGGTCGGCGACCGGCATGCGGCGAAGGCGATCCTCGATCAGGATCCGAATAGCAGTCCGGCTCTGCCCATCAATCTCGATGTCGGCGAAGGTCGGCACGCAAATCAGGTCAAGGCCGGATGGCTCGACGTAGCCGCGAGCGATGGCGATGGCCTTCACGGCCTGGTTGAGCGCGCCAGCCCCAACCACCTGCACCTCGACCGCTCCTTCCTGGCGGAGAACGCCAGCCAGGGCGCCCGCGCAGGAATTTGGGTTCGACTTGCTCGAAACCTTCAGCACTTCCATGGTGTGCCCCCCAAACGGCGTCCTCGATCGTTCTTCGACGCGTTCGGCTCCCATTCCTGCCCAATTCGCCGATAACCGGACAAAGCGTCGTTGGTCAGCAGTCCCCGCATTGCCGCCAAACGTTTCGCGCAGCGCCGCCGAACGATTGTGGCCATCCACCGCCGAGAACCCCTCCACGAACGGACGTGGCCCGGATGTCCCCCTGAGGGAAGTCCGGGCCACGTGGGTCGATCGCTTCGCTGACCACCCGCTCGTCGGGTGGTTCCCCTCTTGACCGCCCGGTGGGCGGTGACGAAGGAGTTGCTGGTGTTGCACTTGTGCCTGGATGGGCACTCGGCAGACCTCGTCCAAGGCCTTGCCCAGATGCCTACCCAACCACGCGCCGGCTAATCCTCCAGCGAGATCGGCTCGTCATCCTTGTCGCCCTGACCGAGCGGCACCTCGATGGGAATGGGAATGCCGATGCCCTTGGCCTGCTTGACCCGCTCGAACATCTCGATCACGATCTCGGGGCTGTCGGCGAGGAACTGCTTGGCGTTCTCTCGGCCCTGCCCCAACTGCTCGCCGTCGTAGGTGTACCAGGCACCCGACTTCTTGACGAGGTCGAGATCGACAGCCACGTCGAGTAGCGATCCCTCCCGGCTGATCCCCTTGCCGTACATGATGTCGAACTCAGCCTGTCGGAAGGGCGGGGCGACCTTGTTTTTCACGACCTTCACCCTGGTGCGGTTGCCAACGATCTCGACGCCATCCTTGATGGCCTCGATCCGTCGGATATCGAGGCGCACCGATGAGTAGAACTTCAGCGCCCGCCCACCCGGTGTGACCTCGGGGCTGCCGAACATCACACCGATCTTCTCGCGGAGTTGGTTGATGAAGATGGCGACGGTGTTGGTGCGGTGCAGGTTGGCCGTCAGCTTACGGAGGGCCTGGGACATGAGCCGAGCTTGCAGGCCGACGTGCGTGTCGCCCATCTCGCCCTCGATCTCGGCCCGAGGGGTCAAGGCCGCGACCGAGTCGCTAACCAGCGCATCGACCGCACCGGACCGCATCAGCATGTCGGTGATCTCAAGGGCTTGCTCACCCGTGTCTGGCTGGGGGGTAAGGAGGTTGTCGATGTCGACGCCAATGGCCTTGGCATAGACCGGGTCGAGCGCGTGCTCAGCATCGATATAGGCGCAGATGCCGCCGTTGCGCTGGGCTTCGGCCACGACGTGCATGGCCAGAGTGGACTTGCCGGAGGACTCCGGGCCGAAAATCTCGACCACTCGTCCTCGAGGGA
>JBPCMH010000364.1:0-5458 GCA_051002495.1 Acidimicrobiales bacterium | reverse complement strand
CGTGGTTGCCCGGGCGCGCCGTGCCGCCGGCTGTAGGCTCACCGGCATGTTCCAGGAGCGCAAAGCAGGTGGATGAGTCATGCTCAAGGGCGGAGCGACCAGCGCGGTGGCCGGGCCCTCAGGCGGCGGCCGCTACACCCCACCCATCCCGAAGGAGTTCAAGGTCAGCCCGCGGTGGGTGCCGATTCTGATGGGGATACTGCTCGGCCTGGGCATGATCGTGATCGTGTTCAACTATCTCGGCCTGGTCCCCGGAGGGGAGGCCAGCAACTGGTACCTCCTGGCCGGCCTCGGGCTGATCACCGGCGGCTTCGTCGTCGCCACCCGCTGGCACTGACCCGATCAGAGCGGCTCGGTCTGGGTGAGGTCCATGTCCTCCATGCAGTGCCGGGGCGGCTCCGGTTCTTCGTCCGGCGCCGCGGTCATGCGCAGTTCGACCCCGCACAGCGAGCACCGATACCGCAGGTTGACCTTCCGCATCTCCCCCGGCGGCGGTGGTTCGGCAATCGGCTGTGCCAGGCCCGTCAGGAACCACATGCCGAGCCAGAACGCGACGACGGCGAAGACGGCGCCGGCGAGAAACCAGATGCCCCACCGGATCGTCAGTACGAGGACCGCCACCGCACCGATGACCATCAGGACTCGCCGCATCATCCAAGCGTGCCAGACGCGCTGCGACCCCCCGAATCGGGGGGCCGCAGACGTTTCGTTCTGGAGTCGAGTTAGCCGAGGCGCTCGATGATGGTGGCGTTGGCCAGCCCACCGCCCTCGCACATCGTCTGCAGGCCGTAGCGCCCGCCGGTGCGCTCGAGCTCGTTGAGCATCGTGGCCATGAGCTTGGTACCCGACCCGCCAAGCGGGTGGCCCAAAGCGATGGCCCCGCCGTTGGGGTTCACCTTGGACATGTCGGGGTTGTGCTCCTTCTCCCACGCGAGCACGACCGAGGCGAAGGCCTCATTGATCTCGACGACATCGATGTCGCCAAGGCTCAGGCCGGATCGCTCGAGCACCTTGGTGGTGGCCGGGATCGGGCCGGTGAGCATGGTGACGGGATCGACGCCGGCCAGAGCGAAGGTGTGGAACCGTGCCCGGGGCTTCAGGCCGAGGGCCTTGGCCTTTTCCTCGCTCATGATGAGCACCGCCGACGCGCCGTCGGTGATCTGGCTGGAGTTGGCCGCGGTGACCTTGCCGTCGGGCTTGAACGCGGGCTTCAGCTTGGCCAGCGTCTCCATGCTGGAGTCGGGGCGGATGCCTTCGTCATAGTTGAAGACCTCGTCGGTCTCATGCCCGTTGGCGTCCTTGACCCTGACGGGGATGATCTCGTTGTCGAAGCGACCTTCGTCGCGGGCGCGGGCGGCACGCTTGTGGCTCTCGACGGCGAAGGCGTCGAGATCCTCGCGGGAGATGCCCCACTTGTCGGCAATCATTTCGGCCGAGATGCCCTGAGGCACGAGCCCGCCGACGCCTGCGTAGCGCTTACCGACGGACGGGCCGAACGGCATGCCGCCAACCTGCATCGACATGCCCATCGGAACCCGGCTCATGACCTCGACGCCGGCGGCGATGACCACGTCGTAGGCACCGGCCAGCACGCCCTGCGCAGCGAAGTGGGCCGACTGCTGCGACGAGCCGCACTGACGGTCGACGGTGGTGGCGGGAACGGTCTCGGGGAATCCGGCAGCCAGCACCGCGTTGCGGCCGACGTTGAGGCCCTGCTCACCGACCTGCATCACGCAACCCATGACCACGTCGTCGACCAGCGCGGGGTCGAGGTTGTTGCGCTCGACGAGTGCCTTGAGCACCTCGGCGGCCAGGTCGACGGGGTGCCAGTGGCTCAACTTGCCACTGTCCTTCTTCCCCCGGCCTCCGCCGGTGCGAACAGCATCAACGATCACGGCATTCGGCATGTGTGGACTCCTTGCCCTGTTGTCGGCCCACGGCGGGCCGGTGAAGTGGACCCACCAACGGGGCCCTCGGTGACCAGCACCGGTCAGGCAAAACTAGACCGGTCGGTCAAGACTCTACCCAGGACGACTTTCAGGGGCCATCGCGACCCGACCGCGGTCGCGTTCGGCGGGTAGGTGGGCGCGCCCGCCACGGCTCCGAGCATTCCGACCTGCAACGATGAAGGCATGAGGATGCGAGCGGGCGAGGGCAGCGCAGACGAGCGCCTCCAGCGGCTCCTCGAACTCCAATCGCTCCTCGCCGGCGTGGCCCGCGACATCGGCCCTGCGCTGCAGCTCGCTCCGGTTCTGCACACCGTGCTGGCCGCCATGCGAAAGCTGGTCGACTTCCGCGGCGGCACGATCCAGCTGCTCGATGAGCGCGGCCTTTACATCGCCGCCGCCGACCCCGCGGTATCCGCCGAGGTCCTGGCTACTCGGCTACCCGTCGGCAGCGGGTTGGGCGGACGGGTGATTGCGAGCGGACAGGTGATCTACTCCCCTGATCTGGACGGCGATGACCGAGTCGACCAAGGCCTCCGCTCCACAGGGTCGAACGCGGACATGAAGAGTTACCTCGCGGTCCCGTTGATCGTGTTGGGTGAGATCATCGGGGTGCTCCAAGTCGACTCCACCGAGATCGACGCATTCAGCGAAGAGGACCTCGCGACCCTCGAGGGGCTCACCACGCACGTCGCGGGTTCGATCGAGTCGGCGCGGCACCACGAACAGGTGCAAGGCCTTGACCAGCTCAAGACCGACTTCGTGGCGCGGGTGTCGCATGAGTTGCGCACGCCGTTGACGATCATGGCTGGCTTCACCGACACCCTGATCGCCCACGGTCACCGCCTCGAACCTGAGCGCGTGCAGGAGGTGCTGGGCCGCATCCGCGGTTCGGTCGACCGACTGACCCGACTCATTGAGGACATCTTGACGGTCTCGAGCCTCGAGGCTGGGGCGACCAAGGCCGAACCGGTCCGCGTCGATCTCGCCCCGTTGCTTCGGCGCGTGGCCGAGACCAGCCTCGACAAGGCGCGCGTCACCATCCTCACGGACGGCCCGAAGAGCGGGACCACCGACGTGCGGGTCACCCGCCACATCCTCGGGCTGCTGATCGACAACGCCTTGAAGTACGGCGGCGACGCGGAGGTGAGCGCTTCCCGCGAGGGTGCCGACCTGGTCTTTTCGGTGCGCGACCACGGGCCAGGCATTCGGACCGACGACCGCGAGCAGGCATTCCATCGGTTCTGGCGCGGCACCCACACGGGGTCGGGCATGGGCCTCGGGTTGTCGGTGTGTCGCCAGCTGGCCCGTGCACTTGGCGGCAGGGTGGAATACTCCGACGCCGAAGGCGGGGGCGCCTTGTTGCGCTTGATCCTCCCCCAGCCGTGAGCCCTTGCCCCAAACCCGCCCGGCCGACGATCCGACGTCGTGTCTTGACCGACAACCCGTGAGGTAGACGCAAATGAAGAACATGGATCGCTGGCTCGGTGACGGAGGCATGCCCGTCATCGACGCGGTCGGCGCATCGTTTGATGGCTACGGCGACGGTTGGGCCACCGCCACCTGGACCCCGACCGACCTGGCGTGCAACCCACATGGGTACGTGCAGGCAGGAGTGCACTCCGTCCTCCTCGACGCGGCCATGAACTTCGCGATCAACGCCGCTCTGGAGGGCCGGGATCGCACCCGTTCGACCCTCGAGATGAAGACCGACACCATGCGGGCGGCCAACAAGGGCGCCGCCTTCGTCGTGCGCGGCGAAGTCACCCGGATGGCCAAGCAGGTGGCCTTTGCCGAGGCCACCGTCCATGACGCCGAGCAGCGACTGGTCAGCCGGGCCACCGGCACCTTCCTCCTCCACCGCGAACCCACCTAACCCCCCCGGCGCCGTCCAGATCCGTCGTGACCCGGATGCCGTCGCCAGCAACATCCTTGAGTTCCTGCACAGCGCGGGGCGGCGGGGCGGGCGTGGTCCCTTAGCCGGGCTGCTTGACCAGGCGCAGGTAGGGCTTCTTGGTCTCCCAGCCTTGGGGGAAGCGCTCCTTGGCGTCTTCGTCGGAGAGGGCAGGCACGATGATGACTTCCTCACCGTTCTTCCAGTTCACCGGAGTGGCCACCTTGTGCTCCGCAGTCAACTGCAACGAGTCGATGACCCGGATGATCTCGTCGAAGTTGCGTCCCGTCGAGGCCGGATAGGTGAGGGTGAGCTTCACCTTCTTGTCCGGACCGATCACGAACACCGAACGGACGGTCTGGGTGTCGGCCGCGGTCTGATCGAGCATGCCGTAGAGCTCTGAAACGGCCTTGTCGGCGTCGGCAATCATCGGGAAGTTGGGCTTGTGGCCGGTGACGTCCTCGATGTCGCGGGACCACTCCTCATGCGAGCCAAGCGGGTCAACCGAGAGGCCAATGACCTTCACGGCCCGACGGTCGAACTCCGGCTTCAGCTTGGCGGTGTAGCCCAGCTCGGTGGTGCAGACGGGGGTGAAGTCCTTCGGATGGGAGAACAGCACACCCCAGCCGTCGCCGAGAAACTCGTGGAAGTTGATCGTGCCTTCGGTGGTCTCGGCGGTGAAGTCGGGCGCTTCGTCGCCGATGCGGAGGTTGGCCATGGGGATCCTTCTGTTGTCTTGGAACCGGGTCGGTCGCATGAACGCCGGCCGACCCGGAGTGCGGACTCGAGACAATACCCGACCAAACGAGTCAGGAATAGTCCCAATGACGAATGCCGTGCCGCTCGCCTACGATTGGGCGCTGATCCGCATGCTGCACAAGGGGAACCTCATGGCCGAAACGACCGCAAAGATGATCGAAGAGACCGTCGCTGGTACCACGGTTTCGACCGTTTTTCGCGACGCCGTCCGCAACTACGCCGACCAGGTCGCGCTTCGGTGGCGGAACGCGGACGACTCGTGGTCAGAGCTGACCTGGAGCGAGTACGCCGACCAAGCGTGCCGGTTCGCGGGCGGATTGACGGCTCTCGGCGTCGGCAAGGGAGACCGGGTTGCGCTCATGATCCGCAACCAGCACGAGTTCCACATCGCCGATACGGGCGCGCTGCTCGTCGGCGCCACCCCCATCTCGATCTACAACTCCTCGTCACCCGAGCAGGTGGAGTACTTGGTCGGCCACTCGAAGGCCAAGGTGGCCATCGCCGAAGACGTCGGTTTCCTCGAGCGGTTCCTCAAGGTGAGGCCGGAGTTGCCTGCGCTCGAACACCTCATCGTCATTCATGACCCGGACGGCCTCGCCCCCTCCGATGTCACCACGTATGCGTCCCTGCTCGAAGCCGACCCGGTCGATCTCGACACCGCGGCCGCCATCAGCCAGCCGGGCGACCTGGCCACCGTCATCTACACCTCCGGCACGACCGGCCCGCCCAAGGGCGTGATGATCACCCATAGCAACGTGGTCTGGACGGCCGAAAGCCTCCGGACGGGGTTCGGCCTGTCCCGTGAGGAGTTGGCTGGCAAGCGCATCGTGTCGTACCTGCCGATGGCCCACATCGCGGA
>JBPCMH010000363.1:0-6014 GCA_051002495.1 Acidimicrobiales bacterium | reverse complement strand
GCTCTATGAGATGTTGACCGGTCGCGTTCCCTTCGAGGGGGCCACCCCGCTCGCGACCGCCATCGCCCAGCTCGAGTCGGATCCTCCCCGACCGAGACAAGTCCGGGCCGGCGTTCCCCGTTCACTCGATGACATCACCATGCGCTGCCTGGCCCGAGACCCCGCCGATCGCTTCTCATCAACCGAAGAACTGCGCATGGCGCTCGCCGTAGCCGATCTGGGCGGCCATGACGATGCCGTGCCGTTCGTGCAGCCCGACCCCACCCCGAGCCGGGGCGCACCGGCCGCATTCGGCGCCAGCGAGCGAACGTGGCTGGTTCCTGCGGTCATCATCATCGCGGCCGCGGGTCTCCTCATCGGCGCGGGCGTCCTGCTGGCCGGGACCGACGCGGGGCGGGGATTCCTCAGCGCCGCCACCCCGGGTGGTGCCAGCGGTGCCAAATTGCCCGTCGTGGGAGTCCGCAGCTTCGATCCTGAGGGAGACGGGTCGGAGAACGACAACCGATTGCCCCAAGCGGTCGACCCCGACCCAGCCACGACGTGGGTGTCTGACCACTACGCGACGCGAGCCTTCGGCAACCTCAAGAGCGGCCTTGGCGTCATCGTTGAACTCGGCGGCGATCAGCGGCTTGAGCAACTACGCGTGGGTTCACCCTCAAGAGGTTGGGATGCTCAGGTCTATGTGTCCCCGCAGGCCGCGACGGCCATCGCCGGTTGGGGCACGCCGGTCGAGAAGAAAACGAACATCACGGGTGAGGCGACCTTCGATCTCCACGGTAAGCGGGGTCGATACGTCCTGATCTGGGTGACCCATCTCGCCGATAACGGCAGCATTGAGATCGGCGACATTCAGATCCGTGGCTAGCCCGACCTCTTCGGTTCCGGCTCGTAGGTTCCGGCGTTTAGGCTCTGGCCATCGACGACGCCCGCGACGATCAGAGCCTTGTCGCGGCGGCCCAGGCGGGCGACCGACACGCTCTCGACCTCCTGCTCCGCCGTCACATCGATCGTGTTTCCGCGCTCTGCCGGCGCATAGCTGGCAACGACGCCGACGGTGCCGACGCCACCCAGGAGGCGCTGATCGCCATCGTCAAGGGGCTGCCCCGATTCGACGGCCGATCCAAGTTCTCAACGTGGGCTTGGCGCGTGGCGACCAACGCCTGCCTCGACGAGTTGCGCAGACGGAAGCGCCGCCCGGAACCAGCCGAACCAGCTGAGTTGGGCGATTTCGCTCCCGTGGGTGGGCCCTCGATCGCCGGCGCCGTGGCCGACCGGCTTGACGTCGACGCGGCCCTGGCCCAACTCCCGACCGACTTCCGCGCCGCCGTCGTGCTTCGCGACCTCTGCGGGCTCGAATACGCCGAGATCGCCGAGGTGCTTTCCATCCCGGTGGGTACGGTCCGATCACGCATCGCCAGGGGCCGAGCCGCCCTCGTCCCGATCCTCGGGAACCGCGAGGCCCCCCAGGAGCGTCCGAGCAGTTGACCATGGCCCATCTCGACGACATCGCACTCAACGCTCACGCTGACGGAGACGCCGACCACGGCGACCACCTGGCCGCGTGCGAGGCGTGCGCAGCCAGGTTGGGGGCATTGCGATCGGTGATGAACGCTGTGGGTAGCCCGCCACCCCCTCTGGCGACTGCCAGCCGCGACCGGGCCCTCGCCGCGGCTTTGGCCGCGGGAGGGTCCCTCGACTGGAGCGGGCCGGCAACGGGCGCGAACCCAGCCAGCGCGACGACAACGGACGCGACCATCATCGACCTGGCCAGCCGCCGACAAGCCCGAACCCGGCTGGTTGCCATCGCCGCCGTTGCTCTCCTCGCGCTCGGCGCCATCCCCGTGTTGTTCAACGGAATGGGGCGCGACCGGGGTCTCACCAGCGCCGCATCCGGGCCGGCGAAGGATGCCGCCGAGGCCCAGGCCCCGACGGACCGCGCGCTCAACGATGCAACAACGAGCAACGGCAACGGGGCCTTCGCCGATCGCAACACCGCCACGGAGTCTGATGGCCAATCTGCTTCAGGCGGCTCAGCCGCGGCGTTCGCAAATCCGATCAACGACGGTCACATCGGCGAACGGTCGACGACGACCGATATCGGCCGCGTCGCCCGGGCCAGACTCGACGCACCCAGCGGTGGCGATGACGCAAACCCGGCCCAACTGGAATGTGGCGCCGCGGCCCGCACCGGAGCCGACGGCGACCTTGGGGACGAGGTGTATGTGGCCCGCGTGCGCTATCAGGGGTCCGAAGCCGAGGCTCACGTGTTCCGCGTCGCTGGCGCGGACGATTACTCGCTGCAGGTCATGCGCCGGTCGGACTGTCGTCGCCTCGCCCAAGCGCGAATCTGACCCAGCCGGCCGCAACCAATCCGGCCAAGACGCACCCGACCCAGGCGGTCACGGCCACCGGCACGATCCCGCGCCCCGAACTGATCCAGACCGCCCACACCATCCCGCCCTCGGCGATGAGGCCGGTCGCGGCCACGATGGCGATGTCGGACCAGCGGGCGATGGTGGCAACCACCTCGGCGGTCCCGATGCCGAAAACTAGCCCTGCGGCCAGCGGGATCCAACCAACTAGCTCGTACTCACCGAGGATGATCGCGGCGAAGGCTGAGGCGGCGGCCGCGGCGATGGCGGCGAGCAGTTGGCGCATGGCGGGCCAAGGGTAGTGTGACCGGCATGACTACCCCTGCAGGCTCGGGAAGCGGCACCGGCGGCGACTGGCCGACCCAAGTCACCGACACCATCGAACGGGTGGTCGGCCAGGTCCGGGACAAGACCACCGTCCCCCTCCAGACCGTCGCCCGCGGCGTTGTCTACGGGGTCCTCATTGCCACCATCGGCCTGATGGCCCTGGCGTTTGTGGCCATCGCGGCCATCCGGATGCTCGAGGTCTACCTCCCGGTGGGCGGGGTGTGGCTGCCGTATGCCATCGTCGGCGGACTTTTTTCGCTGGTCGGAGCGTTCCTGCTGTTCGTCAAGACACGCCCTTCCGCCAAACCCGAGTAAGCGAGCACCGTGAGCGATATCCGAGACGTCATCATCATCGGTTCGGGCCCTGCCGGGCTCACCGCCGCCATCTACGCCGCGAGAGCCAACCTGGCCCCGCTGGTCATCGAAGGCGAGCCGTCTTCCACCTCCGACCAGCCCGGTGGCCAGTTGATGCTCACGACCGAAGTCGAGAACTACCCCGGCTTCGTCGACGGCATCATGGGCCCGGAGCTCATGACCACATTCCGGGACCAGGCCGCCCGTTTTGGTGCGGAATACCTGACCCGCAAGGTAACCAGGGTCGACTTCGACGCCCGCCCGTTCAAGGTCTACGTGGGCGACGAGGAGCACCTGGCCCGCTCGGTCATCGTGTCGACCGGCGCCCGTTCCCTCATGCTCGGCCTTGAGAAGGAAAGCCAGTTGATGGGCTACGGGGTGTCGACGTGTGCCACCTGCGACGGGTTCTTCTTCCGCGACCACGAGATCGCGGTGGTCGGCGGAGGCGACTCCGCTATGGAAGAGGCCCTGTTTCTGACCAAGTTCGCGTCGAAGGTGACCGTCATCCACCGGCGCAAGGAGTTGCGGGCATCCAAGATCATGCAGGACCGAGCCTTCAAGAACCCGAAGATCGAGTTTCTTTACGACGCCCTGGTCACCGACGTGCTCGGCACCGACAAGGTCGAGGGCCTTCAGATTGAGAACTCGATCACCGGCGAGGTCACCACGCTGCCGGTAACTGGCCTCTTTGTGGCCATCGGCCATGTCCCGAACACCGACTTGTTCCGGGGTGTGCTCGACATGGAGGACACCGGCTATCTCATCACCCAGCCCGGATCGACCCGGACCAACATCGAGGGCGTCTTCGCCTGCGGCGACGTGCAGGACCATACCTATCGGCAGGCGATCACCGCCGCCGGCTCGGGCTGTATGGCAGCCATCGACGCAGAACGGTGGTTGGAGGCCGGCCACGACGGCGGCGACGACCCGGTGAACACCCCGACCAACTGGTAAGGGACCCTGACCAACGACTAACCACAGCCTCTCCCAACTGGGGAGGTGCGTTCCGGGTCCGTCCGGGGAATGTCCCTGGGTGGCACCCTGTTCCACAGACAGCGTTTCCAAAGACGGCGCTGGGTACCGTACCCAGCCTGCGACCGCTCTTTATCCTGAGGAGGCTCGGCACACCATGGCCGACAACATCACCACCCTGACTGACACCAACTTCAACGAAGAGGTCAAGGGGGCCGACGGCCCTGTGCTGGTTGACTTCTGGGCCGAATGGTGCGGGCCGTGCAAGATGGTCGCGCCGGTGCTGGTCGAACTGGCCAACGACCTCGAAGGCAAGCTGCGCATCGGCAAGCTCAACGTTGATGACGCACCCGACACCGCCCGCCAGTTCCAGGTGATGAGCATCCCGACGCTGATCCTGTTCAAGGACGGCGAAGCGGTCCATCGCCTCGTCGGGGCCAGGGGCAAGGCCCAGTTGCTCGAGGAGCTCAACGAATTTCTGTAGACCTGCTCCCGCTGGATGCCGGCGCGGCAGGAGAAGCGGTTCAGGACCTGCAGCGGCGGCTCTGCGCAGCCGGACACCAAACTGAAGCCGACGAACCCGGACGCTTCGGGCCCGGCACCGAGGCCGCACTCCGCTCGTTCCAAACCAGCCGCGGCCTCCGCGAGGACGGCGTCTGCGGCCAGCACACGGGGAGTGCGCTCGTTGAGGCTGGCTGGCACCTGGGAGATCGTCCCATTTATCTGGCCCACCCTATGCTCAGGGGCGACGACGTGGCGACCCTGCAGCGGCGCCTCGGCGCGCTTGGGTTCGACGCGGGCCGCGTCGATGGCATCTTCGGTCCGGACACCGAACGGGCTCTGGTCGAATTCCAGCGCAACGCCGGGTTGGTGGTCGACGGCATCTGCGGTCCCGCTGCGGGCATGGCACTCCGTCGGCTGTGTGAGCGCACCGATACCAGCGAGCCCGTGGCCCTAGTGCGCGAGCGGGAACGGCTTCGGCAGGGCCCCCACACCTTGGTCGGCCGCACCGTCGTCATCGGCGAGAGCGGCGGTGGCGCCGCGCTGGCCCACGCCGTGCTGCGGGCCCTCACCCTCGGCGGCGCCCACGCCTTGGTGGTCAGCCACCCCGACCCTTCTGAGCACGCCGCGCAGGCCAATGCGGTCAGCGCCGACGCGTTCGTGGGGTTGGTGGTGTGCCCCGAAGAGCAGTGCAGCGTCGCCTACTACGGGCGGCCCGACTGGGAGTCCTGGGCGGGCCGGCGGCTGGCTGCGCTGCTCGAGGCCGATCTGCCCTTGCCCCTTGGCGGGCCTACGGCCATGGTGCGCGGCATGACCCTCCCCGCGCTGCGGGAAACCCGCATGCCAGCAGTGCTCTGTGAGCTTGGGCCAGCACGAACCGTGGTCGAGCGAGGCAGCGAGATCGCCGCCGCCATCGCCGGCGCGCTCAGCCGCTGGGTGGCCGAAGCCAACACCGACTGAGCGCCTCCGCCAAGCGCCTCCGCTCGCGAACGCGAGCACCTATCCACATGCTGTGTGAAAACCTGTGGATCAACCGCGCCTCAAGGGTTGAGTGTTCGCTCGCTGTCCCATTTGTTCCCCGCCGAACGAGACGGCGCGTCAGCCCAGCGCAACGGCGTTTTCCATCGGCGGGTCGGCTAGGCGGAGCGCGGTTGAGTCATAGCCCGATAGATACGCTCAAGGTCCTCAAGGGTCGCGAACTCAACTACAACTCGACCCTTCTTCGCTCCCATCTCGACCTTCACCGTGGTGTCCAGGTGATCGGCCAAGAGGTCTTCCAGTTCGAGCAGACCGGCCGGACGAACGGCGCGACCACTCGGTGGTCGAGGTGTACCCCCAGCCGTGCCTCCCGAAACCACCTGTCCCGCGATTTCGTTCCGTCCCCTGACGGCGTCCTCCACCTCGCGCACCGAGAGACCGTCGGCCGCGGCCTTCTTGGCCAGCGATTCCTGGAAGCCACGATCGGGCGTGGCCAGGATCGCCTTGGCG
>JBPCMH010000362.1:0-5796 GCA_051002495.1 Acidimicrobiales bacterium | reverse complement strand
GCGGGATGGTCGGCGTCGAGCTGGTGCAGGAACAGCCCGAGGGCGGCCGCGGAGGGAGCCACGTAGTAGGCGGTCGCGCCGGCGTCGAGCACCCGTCCGACGGGACCGCGGATGTCGATGCCGTGCTCAAGGTCTTGCAGTTCCATCACCACCACGCGGGCCGAGGGGAAGGCGGCGTTGAGTCGACCGATCGCCTGCGGACTGCAGGGCGGGCAGAGCACGACATCGGCGTCGTCACCCGCCTCCCTGATGTCAACTAGATGGAACCCGTCGCCCAGTTGGTCGGCCAAGTACGCCCGGGCCTTCTTGCGGAGCGGTACCGCAGCCACCACCTCGGAACGTCGCGGTCGGGGACGGGCCGCGGGTGGTTGGTCCCGCCGCTCGATCTCGCTCATCACCCATCGTCGCACGCAAGCGACGCGGCCTGCCGGTAAACGGACGAACAGCACGTAGAAGATCGGCTTCTTGGCCGGGAATGGGCCACATACAGCCGGGGGCCGTGCGTCAGCGGGCGACGGCGGTGGCTGAGGCGTACACCGTGCGTTCCCGCCCGCGCTGACCGACGGCAGGTCCGAACAGCCGCCGTACCGTGCCTCGCAGCGCCACCCGCACCTCCCGCCCGGAAACCGTGACGTCGTCGACGATCACCGACCGCAGTCCGCCGTCCGCCACGGTGATCGCGTCGGCGACCCGACGGGCGACGGCTTCATCGAGTTTCACCTCGCCTCGCTGATAGAACGCCTCATCGTCAACCGCGGTGGCGGCGATGTCGTTCGCCGCGGCTGCGGCTCGATTCGCCAACTCCCGTTGAGCCGACCACACGATCGCACTGTCAACGGCGAGCGCGCCCAGAACCAACAGGATGAGCACCGCCGCGGGCATGAGCATCAACGCGCTGCCGCGGTCGGACGGGCGTCTCAGCACAATGCAGTCCCAGGCAGGCCGGAGCGATGGGCGTCGACGACCTCGGAGTGGCTGGCCGAGACCGTCATCTCGCCGCCCGCCCGACCGATCAGCGAGAGGGGCAGCAAGCGCACCGGATAAGAAGCGGTGAATCGCACGCTGGCACAGCGGCCGAGAACGGCGTCAGGTGCGGCGAGCTTGACCGTGGCTGGGTTCCGGCCGTGGCCTTCGATTGTGTCGGCGGCAGCTTGGCTCGCCGCTCGCCACCCCTCGTCGGTGTCGCCGGCTTCGACGAAGGCCCGGGTGGCCTCGCGGGCCGCGGCCTGGACGGCCAACTTCGCGTCCACCACGGCCCAAGCGTTCGCGATCAGGAGCGTGCCGAACACGAAGACCAGCGTGCCAATCACCAACGATTCGAGCCCGGCGATCATGCCCGCGTCGCACCGGCACTCCACCGGCGTGGACTGGCTCATCGGGAGCGCTCCAGTCGCACGAGCACAGTCCGCTCGAAATGGTCGATCCGCAGTGGTCGCCGAAGCACAGAAGGCAGGAACCCTGGTTGGTCGGCGCGGACGGTTAGCGACACGCGATCGTCCTGCCAGGACCAGGTGGTGGTGACACGGTCTCCGAACTCGCCCAGGACTCGTCGGAGGTGGACATCGCCCGCGATCTCGGCTGAGGCGCGGTCCGCCGATGCGTCTTCACCGCTCGCGATCCGCGCCGCATCCCATGCGGCCGCGGTCATGGTCGAGTTGGCGTAGAGAGCGAAGCAGATCTGGACGGAGAACAGCAGAAGGACGAGGAAGACCATCACGCCGACTGCCGACGGGAGCAGTCCGGCGCCGTCGTCGGCCCATATCTTGGCTTCGCCAGCCTTAGCGGCCGATCTCCTGGATCTGGTCATCGACCTTCTCCTGGGTGTTGTCGAGGCTGGCCCTGAAACCGACCCACACGACGACGCCAAGGAACGCCATGATGAGCACTGCGATCGCCGCGGAGATGACGCCCTCGCCTCGGTCATTGCGGGCTCGTGGTCGATCGGCCTCGTCGCATCTATTCATCCGGTCGACGAGGTCGTTCACGTAGGCCCGGAGTAGTAAGTCGTTCATGCTGGTCCTTTCTGGTCAAGCGCCTGAGAAGAGCTGCAATGCCTCGATGAAGGGGATGGCCAGGAAGATCGATCCCGGCACGAGCGTGGCGACCGTCACTGGAATCCAGACTTGCTGGCTGCGGCGCTCCATGGTCTCGACGAGATCGCGGTGCAGGTCTCGGCGAACGTTCCGTGCCTCGGCCGCGACGAGCGTGCCAATGTCAGCCGCGGATCGGTTGAGCGCTAGCACCGAGACGAGCCGACTCACGCCCGCGACCTTGGCCAGGTCTCCCCACTCCCGGAGGGCGGTACTTTCGGACACCCCTTGGTGGATGCGGTTCACGACCCGCCGCAAGTCGCGGGCGACACAGCCGTCACCTCGGGTGGCCAGCCTCTGCAGAGCTGCGCTCAGCGAATAGCCGGCGCCGAGGAGCATGGCGAGTTGCTCGCCGACGACCGGCAGTTCGAGGCGCAGGCGTTCCTGCCAGCGTGCGGACGTCACCGCGAGACGCTGTTCGACGACGAGAAACCCAAGTACGGGCGATCCGGCGATCAGGAGCGCGACCACAGGCGCGGGCGGCCTCGTGGCGAGCGCCGTCGCCGAGCCGACGGCCATTGCCGTGACCGCCCAGCCCAGCTGCTGCACCCGAAACTCCCCGCCGGTGGTGTCGGAGTGAATGCGCCGCAAGCGAGACTCGACGTCTTCGGCCACTCCAAAGGCTCGAGCGAGACCGTCGCCCATGCCCCGGCTCAGCGGCTCGAGGAGATCGCGTAGGCCCGCGGCCGACGACCGCGATGTTGTCGCCGGCGGCCGTCCCGCGAGGTAGGGGGAGAGCCGGTCAGCCAGGGACCGCCGCCGAAACCAACCGAACTCTGATAGCGCGAGAGCAAACCCTGCCCACGTCGCGAGGAAGGCGATCAACACGATCCTCATAGCCGCGAACCTCGGAAGACCCGACGCTCCTCTGGCAGCCGCATGAAGTAGCCAGCCCACATCCAACACCCGGCGATCGTGATGAGACCGGTGGCCACCGCGATCTGGCCAAGTGGGGTTTGGTAAGCGGCTCGACCCGTGCCTATCGACATGCCAGCCAGGGCCATCCCGATCGGTACGACAATGACGAATCGTCGGGCGAAGCGCACCCCAGCCTGTTTTGCCGCCGCGTCCTTTCGCCCCTGCACATCGATGCGCCGGTCCTCGGCGAGGGCAGACAGCCGGCTGTCGAGGTCGTTGCCTCCCACGGCATGGGCAACGAGCAGCGTCTCGCACGTTGCGTCGGCCGTCGGATCGGCCAACTGACGCTGGAGCTCTCTGACCGCGCGCCCGAAGTCGGTCGAGATGCGCCACTCTCTGCTCGCAGCCGCGAAGGCCGGGTGCATCTCTCGCGGAGCGCTTTCGGCCGCGTCAAGAAGGGCTTGAGGAACCGACTTACCGAGTGAACCGGTCGAGATGCGGATCTCGTCGATCAACCTTGGCCATGCCTCCAAAGCGTCAGCCTGCCGGCGTCGCCGTCGAGCGCGATACGAGGCTGGCAATGAGGCCGCCGCGCCAAATCCGGCGACGGCGGCGGGTAGCGGTCCGCCGAAGAGGACGTAAGTGACGACGGCTGCGCCGAGCAACAGCGCAACCATTGCGGCAATGAACGTCGTCGGCTCGACCTCCGCGAGTCCGGCTTGGGCCAACCAGTCTTCTACTCGCTGCCTCTTGGTCTGCGTCGGCGAGACGCCCTTGGCACCCTCCTGGGCCGACGACAGCAGGAGACACACGCCACTGCCCGCGACCAACGCGAGGAAAAGGCCCGTCATAGCGTCTTCCGTAGTGCCAGCCCGAGACCCTGCTCAAGCGTGCCCCTGTGGACGTCAAGAAGCGGCAGCAGGTCCACGCCAGAACGTTCGAATGCAGTCTGCATGCGGACAGGTACCTGACCCGTCCAGGTGAGCGGACCGTTCGCCTCCCGCTCGAACAGTTGGGTTGTCGTGAAGGGGGCGTCGCCGTTGGTCAGGCTGTCCTCGACGGCGGTCACTTCGGTAATCCGAGGCGTGCCGTCCCTGCGGTCGCAATGGACCACCAGGTCGACCGTCTCGCTTACCAGGGTCGTCAACGCTCCGACCGACAACCCCGCATCAGCGAGCTGGCAGATGAACCGCAGGCGGCTGAGCGCTTGGCGGGCCGAGCCGGCGTGGATGGTGGTGTATCCAGTCACGCCGCTCGACAATGTGAGCAACAGTGGTAGCGCCTCCCGGTCTCTCACCTCACCGACGATGGCAATGTCGGGCGCCATGCGCATGAAGCCAGCCACCAATCGGCGCAGGTCGACCTCCGGCCGATCGGATCGTTTGGGACGGGTCTGCATGTGCGCCACGTTCGGGAGTGGCACATCGGTCTCGAAGACCTCTTCCGCGATGACGACCCGCAGCGAAGGGTCGAGCTCGGCCGCGCAGCACGACATCAGCGTGGTCTTGCCGGAGCCGGGTGGGCCAGCGAAGATGACGGAGAGTCGGGCGTTGATGGCAGCCCGCAAGAAGGCCGCGACGGGTGCGCCGAGCATGTCCCGCTCGACCAACTCGTCAAGCGTGCGGATGGCAATGCCGTTGAACTTGCGGATGTTCACGAGCAGGTGGCCGTCCCGAGCCAAGTCGCTGTGCACGATGTGGAGCCGAGCCCCCGTATCGAGCTGAGCGTCTTGGAGGCCTTCCGACGGATCGAGCTTGCGATGCGCGCCGCTGGCCTCGTCAAGGATCTTGGTCAGGGTCCGTATCACGTGGTCGTCGTCGTGGAAGTTTTCGTGGTGGTAGCCGCCCGCGCCGCTGTGCCGGCGGACGAAGATCGCGTCGGGGGCGTTGATCATGACTTCCCACACGTCGTCGTCTTGGAGCAGGTCTTCGAGGGGGCCGTAGCCCGCCAGGTTTCGGAAGACCCGCTGGCGCAACCCGCTCGGATCGGCCAGAGCGGTGGTGCGGCGACCCCGCCGTACGTCGTCGTCCCAGTTGTTGATCTGTGCATCGATCAGCACACGTAAACGATCGATCGCGGACGAATCACTGATGTCGAGGTCGGCGAGCTTGGCCGACTCCAACACGGCCCTCTCGATTTCTTGGAGCGGCGACCCATCGGTCATGACGTTGGCTCCCATGCGCCCAGAGAGCCAGGGGCGACGGCCACCGGCTCGGCGGACGTGGGGGGCCCTCCGAGCAGGCGCAGTGGACCGACCTCGTCGATCAACTTCTCGGGAAAGCGGGTCACGTCGCGGTGGGAGGCATCGAGCCGCCGGTGATGTCCGACGAAGGTCGGCCCCGCGGTTGCTAGGACGACGTCGGTCGACATGAGCGCGGTGAATGCCCGCACCAGCTCGGCGCGGTGGATCGGTCCCCGAGGAGCCCCGTTGACGACGGGCACGATGATCCCCGGTTTTGCGCCAGCGTCGATCAGTTCGTGAACCAGGTTGGCCAGTGAGAACAGGCCCTTCGTTCCCGGCTGACCCACGACGACGACGCGGCTGGCGACGGCAAGGGCGCGTCGCGTCAGACCATTTCGGCGCTCGACGTCAGCTGACCCACCAAGGCTCTCAGCCTCAGCGTCGCTGTCGGCGTCGACGATGATGGCGGCCCAGGTGCGGAGCAAGGAGTTGACCGTCGCGTCCAAGGCGCGCGGGCGGAGGACCGACCAGTGATGAGGGCGTCGCAGGCCGAGGAGGAGGTCATAGCCGCGGGTCGGGATTTGATGAACGTGCGCCCGAACCTGGGCCCCGGAGGGTGTGGCGTTCCGATGCGCGTCGACGAGATCTGCCAGGCCGGGGATGACG
>JBPCMH010000361.1:0-12885 GCA_051002495.1 Acidimicrobiales bacterium | reverse complement strand
ACTTTCAGCTGCGCGGAGTATCTCCTCGGCATGGTTCCCTCTCGCGTTGTCAGCGAGTAGCACCTTGTCGACGGGCAACGCCGGGTCGGCTAGCGCTTCGAGAACGGCTTGCCGGCCGTAGACGGTGATGAACCGATCTCGGGGGTGGGTCACGACCGCATCGACCGCATCATCGCCCGCCGCGACCCAGCGCGAGCCCTGACGACTACATCCACAACGACCGCACCCCCGGCGCGATGCGAGGGGCCCGAAGGCCCCTCAACAATCGTGGACAGCGGTGGACCGATCCGCGTCAGCTGAAGCTCTGGCCGCACCCGCAGGTGCGCTCGGCGTTGGGGTTGTTGATGTGGAACCCCGCCCCCTGCAGGCCGTCGCGGAAGTCGAGCTCGGCCCCGCTGAGCAATTTTGAACTGGCCGGGTCGACGAGCACCTTGACATCGCCGAAGCCCAGTTCGATGTCGTCCTCGGCCCGCTCGCCGTCGAAGAACATCTCGTAACTGAAGCCGGAGCAGCCGCCGGGACGGACGGCAACGCGCAAGGCCAGGTCGGGCTGGTTCTCCTGCGCGAGCAACTCGCCGACCTTGGTAATCGCAGTATCGGTGAGCGTGATCGAGTCGGTGTTTGCAGTGGTGGTCATCTACGGCCTCCTACGGTCTAGGGATCCATGCTATCGGGCAACCAGGTCAACATGACAAGGATCGCGATCGGCGAGCGTGGCGAAGTGTGCAACCCGCATCTCGCCCAGTTGTTCCACAAAACCCTCGACCATCCCTCGATGAAGGCTGCACACCAGGTCGGGGTAAGCCTCGGCCAACTCCCGAAACGGACAATGAGTGAAAGCGATGGTGGCCGCCTTCGGCTCCTCGGACGTGGCCGGATCGAAACCGAGTTCGCTGAGGGCGTCGGTCAGCGCGGCAACGCACGGCCGGCCAGGGTGGCGATCGGCCGCGGCCCGTCCCTGATCCCAGGCCATAGCTGCCACATCGTCGGTGTCTGGGGCCATGAACGCAGCCACATCGGCCAGCATCCGGGCCAGCACTGACCAGGATGGCGGCTCGAGGCCAAGCGACGGCGCGTCGGCGGCCAGCGAGTAGCGATGCTGGGGACGCCCGACCGAGCCGGTGCTCTCGGTGACGACGGCCAACAGGCCGGCCTCGCGCATGCGCTCCAGGTGGGGGCGAATGGTGTTCGGATGGAGATCGAGGGCTTCGGCGATGTCGCCGGTGGACAACGGCTCCCGCGATTGGGCCACCGCCAGATAGATCGCGTAACGGGTGTCGTCGCCGAGTGCTTTGAACACCGCCAACCGCTGATCAGCCATCGCCGAACATTTTACCGGCTCAGACCGGTAAAATAAACCCCGTGGCCGACCCCTCGACACCCGACCCCGACGCGGACGCAACAAAGGGACCGGCCGCGCCCGTCATTGACGACCCCACCATTCCGGCCGAGAACGTCATCGGCGCGCTCCGTGGCGTGATCGATCCGGAACTCGGCGACAACGTCGTCGACCTCGGCATGGTGAAGGGTTTGGGCTGGCTGGAGGACGGGCGCCTCGAGGTGCGGGTGTCGCTCACCACGGCCGGGTGTCCGCTGCGATCGCAGCTGCAGGACGACATCAAGGCCAGGGTCGGTGGGGTGCGTGGCGTCCCCGGCGTCAAGGTCACGTTCGGGGAGATGACGGCCCAGCAGAAGAGCCAGTTGATGTCGAGGGCGCGCTGGAAGGCCCAGCAGCGCGACGAGGTGACCATCGACATCCCGCCGACAGCGAAGGTGGTAGCGATCGCCTCGGGTAAGGGCGGCGTCGGCAAGTCATCGGTGACCGCCAACCTGGCCGCGGCGTTGGCCACCTCCGGCCTCACCGTTGGCGTGCTCGATGCCGACATCGGTGGCTTCTCGATCCCCCGAATGCTCGGCCTGACGGCGAAGGTGAAGGCCGAGAAGGGCGCCGACGGCAAAGCGCGCATCGAGCCGATCGCGGTGCCGATGGGCGACGGCGCACTGAAGGTGGTCTCGATGGGAGCTATCGAAGGCGCCGAAGAGGACGAGGCGATCATGCTTCGCGGCCTGATGCTCAACCGCGCCGTCCAGCACTTCCTCGAGGATGTCTCCTGGGGCGACCTCGACTACTTGCTGATCGACATGCCACCCGGCACGAGCGACATCCAGATGGGCCTGGCCCGGATGCTGCCCCGCACCGAAGTCATCATCGTGACGACGCCCGCGCTCGCAGCTCAGAAGGTTGCGGCGCGGGCCGCCGATATGGCCCGCAAGGGGTACCTCCGGGTCGCCGGGGTCATCGAGAACATGAGCGCTTTCGAGTGCGCGCACGGCGAGACCTATGCGTTGTTCGGGAGTGGTGGCGGACAACGCTTGGCTGACGAGGTCGGCGTGCCTCTGCTCGGCAGCGTGCCGCTCGATGCCTCAGTCGCAGCCGGCGGCGACGCAGGTCAGCCCGCGGCGCTCGGTGATGGTCCGGTGGCCGCGGCGTATGCCGCGCTGACCGATGCAGTGCTCACGACGATCCCGCTGGTCGAGATGTCGTCATGCACGGCGCGCCTGTTCGGGCAGGTCGAAGAGGCGCTCGGCCCCAAGACCTGAACCAGGCGCAAGCTCCGGGAATCCTCACGTGGCCGAGGGCGGCCGCTCGTACGATTGGCAGGTGCTGCTCAACCGCTCCTACTTCGCGCTCCAAGCGAAGTTCGCTGCTCGAGTTGCTCAGATCGAGCAGCTCGACTTCGGCGAGGCGTGCCGGCTCCACACCGCCTTCTATGCACTGGCCAGAGACAACGACGCCGGTATCGGGCCCGAGCGCAACGACTTCGATCCCGCGCACCCTGACTGGGTTGCGTTCCTTGAGGCCATAGAGGATGGTGCCGATCCGGTTGACTACGTGTACAAGGCTTACCTCGACGGCGATGCTCAGGAGGGCGCCGAGGCGAGGTGTTTCGGCTTCACCTACTGGCCTGACGACCGGCTCGTTCGCCTCCATTTCAGCAACGACCCAAACGGGACCGCGCTCCGAGCCTCGACGGTGCGCGATCGACACCGCGAGCTGGCCGACATCTTCCAGACCGTCGCCAACGAACACCCCGACGCCTCCATCGTTCGGGGAACGTCTTGGCTCTATCACCTCGAGGCATACCGCCGGCTGTTCCCTCCTTCTTACGTGAGGGATCTGACCTCGGTCGGCAAACCACACCAGTTCGCCGCGCTGTGGGCGCAGTTCATCGACCGGCACGGCGTCGTGAAACCCGCCATGGCGGCGACCTTTCTCGGCGTCGTCGAGACAGCCAGCACCACGTCAGAGCTCGATCGTGCGTTCCCCCTCGATGTACTCGCGGCCACGAGCGGGATCGACGCGTTCTACGACCATTACGCCGTAGATCGCTAGACCTGTGCCAGCCAGGGCGGCGTGAACCGCGCATTCGTACCGACGACCCGCGCCACCTTCGCGGCCGGGCGAGTTGCCGGGCATCTGGGAGAAGCGGACAGTGGCAGACGGCGGGCTCAGTCGGCGATGCGCAGCGCGACCGCCGGCTTGATGCGCGACGCCTGCTGAGCGGGCGCGGCGGTGGCGATGAGCGTGGCCACGAAGGCCAGCGTAACCACGAGGAGCACCTGGAGCACCGGCACGTTGAAGACCAAGCCCTCGCCGAAAGCGCCGCTGTTCATCAACCGCCAGGTGGAAATCAACGCCAGCACCGCGCCGAGGCCGATGCCTTCGAGGGCCACGAAAGCGGACTCTGCGACGAAAGCGCGTCGCACCTGCTTGCTTTCGAAGCCGAGTGATCGGAGCACGCCCACCTCACGACGGCGCTCGCGCACCGCCCGAACCATGACCACACCGAGTCCGGCCACGCCGACGATGAGACCCAGCGACAGGTACCCCTGCATCAGGCGGAAGAAGGCCTGCTGCTGGGCGAGACCCTCGCCGACGAGCGACCTGAATGACGCGGCGTCGGCGCCATTGGCCAGGTATTCGCCGTTGAGTCGCTCGGCCAGGTCCTGGGCATTCACGCCCGGCTCGGTGGCGACGAACAGCACGTTGGGAACGGCGCGGTCTCCGACGATGTCTCGAACCGCAGTCGCGCTCATGAACACCGGCGATCCGGTGCGGCCCCCACCGAAGGACGGGCGCGAGATCGCCACCACTTCAAGCGAACGAGTCGTGCCTGTCGTGGGGTCGCGAACGTCGACGGGGTCGCCGATCTTGAGGCGGCCCTCCGGCGGACCGCCGCCTTCCTGCAGGAAGAAGTCGCTGACGATCACCGCCTTGGGATCCGTCAGTAGCTCGGCGTAAGCGTCGGCATCCGTGGCGAACCGCGGTGCACGCTTCTCCAACGCTGGCGGGCCCGTCTTGACGAAGAGGTCGTCAATTCCGGCAAGTCCCCAGAACGAGTACTCACGCTGATTTGCGGCAGAGCTGGTCGGCAGGCGGAACTCGGCGCCGACCGTTGACAGCGAGGCAACCGTGGTCACGCCGGCCGTGGCCGCCACCTGATCGGCCGGGATCGGGTTGGAAGAGTTGGACTCGACCCTGATGTCGAATCCACCAGAGGAGTCCGCGGTGAACTGATCGATCTGGCTGCCGAACACACCGGAGAACAGGGTGATCGACGTGAGGGTGAACATCACCAAGGCAAATGTCATCAAGATGATGCTGGTGCGGAACGCTCTGGCCAGCGGGTACGCAAGGCCAAGACGCAACGACATGTTCTTGGCGCCGCCGCCGAGCCGACGCAAGACCCGGCCGATGAGCTCCTGGTGCTGGGAGATGAGCAGAACAGCCGACACCGTCAGCAGCACGCCGTCGACGACGAACAAGGAGATGTCGGGGTTGTCGAACGCGTCACCGGCGATGTCGAACGCGAAGATGGCCCACAGCAGCACGAAGCCGCTGGTGATGGTGTACGCCAGACGCTTGGGCATGAGGCGCCGGAAAATCGGAGCCGCGCCAAGCCCGATGACGCCCGGCCCGATCAGGATCGACGCGGGCGCCGAGTTCGACAAACCGTTCAAGGTCATGGGGATCCCGATCAATACAACGGCCACCGATCCGACGATCACCCACACGAAGCGCTGGCGCTCGACGATCGGGTTTGGCAGGTCCCGGATGGCCCTGATGACGTTCATGCGGGAGATCCAGAGCGAGGTCACCACGACCGTGATGAGCGACATGGTGAAGCCGATCAGGAAACCGCTCCTGATGCTCTCCAGCGACGCCGCGTACTGCAGCTCGAGTCCGAAGCCGTCGCTGTCCCCGGCGAAAATGTTGGCGGTAACGGCCACGATCGCTCGGCCGACTCCGAGACCGGCGATCGTTCCCAAGGCTGCTGATCCGAGCGAGTAGAGCCACCCCTCCAGGGAGAAGGTGCCCACCAGACCCGCCCGCTTCAGACCGACGGCTCTCAGCATGCCGAGCTCGGTCTTCCGCTCCTCGGCCAGCATCACGAAGATGGAGACCAGCAACAGGATGCCGGCGATCACGCTGAAAAAGCCGATGCTGGTGAACAGTTGGGTGAACTGCTCGCCCTGTCGGTCGGCGGCTTCGAGCAACCGCTGTTTCGCCGGCTGCGCTCGGCCCGAGTCGGCACCGAGAATGGCCTCGATCTGGGGCATGACTGCGTCGGTCCGGTCTGCGCCGCCGATAACACCACCGACGTTGGAGATGGCAACGAACGCCTGAGGCGGAGCGGTCGTGACGTCAGCGACGGTGGCCAGCCGGGCCAACGTGCCGGGTGGCACGAAGAGATTGAGCGATCGGCTCCCGAATCCGAAACTGATACCGGCTACACCGACGCGCGGCACCTCCCTAGCCACGGTGAACGTCAGCTTCTGGCGGTAGGCGTACACATCAACGGTGTCGCCCGGGCCGACAGACAACGCGGTGGCGAGGTCGGCGCCGATGACCGCCTCCTGCCCCGACGGGCTGGGTCCGGAGATGCCCGTGAGTGACTGGTCGTGGCCGAACGCGGCGGCCTCAGCAAAGTCGATCTCGACCAACTGCGCGTTTGGCTCGGCTCGGGGCTGATCACCTGGTGTTGCCACCGCCGCGCCGGCCAGGGCGAAAGACATCAAGCCGTCGACATCGGACGGGGGCAGCGCGGCCAGCGACAACTTGAGCTGGTCGGCGTGGCCGGAGTCGTCAGCCCTCACCACTTCATCGATGGGACCGAGCTGGGTGTAGGCGGAGCGCCGAATCGACGAACCGAGCGTGTCGCCAACGATGGCCGAGCCGGTGATGATGGCGGTGCCGAGCAGGGCGCCGAGCAGGATCAGCACGGTTTCGCGCGGACGCCTCGTGGCGTTCCGGAAGGCCAGGCGACGAAGGACGGGCTTGCGCGCCATCACAACGAGGAACGGGACCGACAGCACGATCACGGGGACCGGCAGCACGCCGGCCGCTAGCAGCCCGACCGCGAAGAGGGCTGGGATCACGACGAAGGCGGCGCGCTCGACGCGAGCCGCCATCGGCGAGGTGCTCATCGCAGCCGCTCGTCGGCGACGATGCCACCGTCGCGCATGGTGACACGACGCTGTGCGGAGGAGCCGATCGTCGGGTCGTGCGTGACAAGCAGCAAGGTGAGGCCCTGATCGTGGAGCCCATTGAGGAGATCCATCACCTGGCCCGCGGTTTCGGAGTCGAGGTTGCCGGTCGGCTCATCGGCCCACACGATCTGGGGCTTGCCGGCGAGGGCCCTGGCAATGGTGACGCGCTGCTGTTCGCCACCCGACAATTCAGTGGGTCGGTGGCTCAGGCGGTGACTTAGCCCGACCAGCGCCAGCGTCTCCTCAGCCGAGGCACGCGCCTCCTTGGGCGCAACACCGGCAAGCAGGAGCGGGAGCTCGACGTTCTCGGTCGCGGTGAAGACCGGGATCAGGTTGAAGGCCTGGAAGATAAACCCCATCGAGGATGCACGGTGCTTGGTGCGCTTGGCGTCCGACATCTTGTGGATGTCGTCGCCGCCCACGGTGACCGTGCCGCTGTCGATGTCGTCGAGACCTGACAGGCAGTTCAGGAGCGTCGTCTTGCCGGATCCCGAAGCACCCATCACGGCAACGAACTCCCCAGCATCAACCTTGAGGCTCACATCGTTCAGGGCGTCGACGGTCTCCGCGCCGGTCCGGTAGATCTTGCCGACCGCTTCGGCGACGAGGATCGGCCCGTCCTGCGAGCGCGATGAGACATCAGTAGAAGCGGCGGTGGCGGTCACGCCGTGAGGCTAACGGAGGCTCAAATTGAGCCGGCACAACATGTGACGTTGGTCACGCCAATCCGCCGGCAGCACGGTTGCGGGCCGGCAGCACGATGCGGAAGTCGGCCCCGCCGCCGCGGGCGTCCTGGTACCAGACCCGACCGCCCATAGCCTCCACGAGACCCCTCACCAGGGACAACCCGAGACCGGTCCCAGAGTGAGCGTCGGTTCCGCGGCGAGACAGCAGCCGGAGTCGATTGAACAATGCGGGTGCGAGCGTGGCCGGCACGCCGGGTCCGCGGTCGGCGACGGAGAGCTCGACGGTGCCGTCAGACACGTTGGCGACCGCGCTGACGATGATCGGAGACGCGCCGTAGACGAGCGCGTTCTCGACCAGGTTGGCGACGACCTGCTGAAGCCGGTGGGGATCGGCGAGCACATGCAGTGCATCGGGCACCGCCACCTCGACGTCGGTTGCGGCGGCGATGGTGGCGAGTGCTCCCTCGACGGTCGAGGCCAGATCGAGGGGACGGATCGACAGCAGCAGCGATTGCGATTCCAGGCGGCTGATGTCGTACAGGTCGTCGGCCAACCTCGAGATGCGTTCAGCCTGCAGGCGAATCGCACCACCCATGCGGTTCACTCGCTCCGTGGGGAGTTCGCCGCCGTGGGCTTCCAGGGTGGCACCCAAGCCGAGCATGGTCGTCAACGGTTGGCGGAGGTCGTAGGTGAGCAAGGCGAGGAACTCGTTCTTGTCATCCTCGAGATCGCGGGCCGAGGTGACATCGCGCACCACGCCCTGGAACCCGACCAGCTCGCCGTGGCGGCGCCGTGAGCTGATGCGCACATCAAGCCGCCGGCGGACGCCATCAGAACGCGACACCTCCAGTTCCAAGGGCTCCGCGCCTTGCGGAGCGTCGCGGAGCAGCCGATCCGCAACCACCCCGCCGTTCAGCGGCCTCACCACCTCGCCGATCGACTTACCGTCAAGCTCGTCTGCGGCCACGCCCAAAATGACCCCGAGCGAGGAGTTCGCGTACTGGATGCGGCCGTCAAGGTCGACCTCGTACACCCCGTCCGAGGAGTGTTCAACGACGTGTTCGTACCGGGCCTTTTGCTCCTCCTCGCGGTGAAGCACGCTGTCCCAGTATCCCTTGGCGATGGCGTCGGTCAGCCGGTCCATCGCCGGGAGCACCCTGGTCAGGAGCAGCGCCAGGGGGAGGCTCCAGTGACGCCCGCGTTCATCGGCCACCTCGATCGCGGTCTGCACCACCAGGTCGCGGCTGATGCGGAGGGCGATGAGCAGCTGCGGGAGCGGCGAGCCGGCTCGTGCCGCGTTGGCCCCGACCTCACGAAGGTCGGCCACGAGCGCGTCGTCGATCTGGGCCGACTGGCTGGCCACGGTGAGGATGGCCTCGAAGCGGTCCTGCGACTGCTCGATGAACCGCTCTCGTTCCACGTCGCGCCACTCCAGCGCCTCCGGGAAGGTTGCGCAGAAGATGTCGAGAGCTCTCTGGGCCATCTCCTTGGTACGGCCTTCGAGGGCGGCCAGGAGATCAGCCTCGTCGCCGGTGCCGGGCTCCGGAGCGAGGAGGTTGCCAGAGCCGTTGTCCGCGTTGCGGGCGAGGAACGCCTTGACGTCGCCGGCGGCGAACTCAGAACCCGCGCCGTTTTGGTTGGCAGGCGCGAGAAAGCCCGCGTCGACCAGGGCCGCCACCGTCTCGCCCTTGAGGCCGAGAATGCCGGCCGCCTCTCCGAGACTGACCAAGTTCGGTCGTCCGATGCCTTCGTTCACTACACGCATTCCTTCTTCCGCCACGGCTCCACCGCGGCTTTCCAACGCGGCAGGACACCATGCCGGTCATCCGCCGCACTTCCCCAATTTCGACGCGGAGGACCACCGACCCTCTCCGCCGCATGTCACACTGCCGAAGTGGCCCGCCCATCATCGGCCGATCTGCCTGACGGTCGAACGCTCCGGCAGACCGAGGAGGAGCTCGCACTCGTCCGCCAGCTCGCTGACATCACGCGGCGCTTGGTCGGTGAGATCGAGCCGACCGAAGCCATGCGCCAAGTGGCGGAGGCTGGCGTAGCGCTGCTAGGTGCAGACGCGGCAGTCATCGCTCTCACCGAGGAGGGAATCTCGACGGCGCGCTCGGTCAGCGTCGGCGTTGATCCAGACCTCCACCAGCGCCCAATCGTGCCAGGCGAGGGTCTCCATGGCCAGGTGCTGGCCTCCGGAGAGGCCGTCGTCGTCGCCGACTACGACACCTGGGACGGCGCCGTGCCTGAGTTTGTCGGCATCGGGTTGCATGCCGCGGTCGGCGTCCCGATCGCCACCGATCACCAGACCGTCGGTGTGCTTTCGGTCCACCACCGCGATCCGAACGCAGTCATCGGTCAGCACGAGGTCAACGTGCTCACCCTGCTCGCTGAGCACGCCGCCTCGGCCCTGCTCAGAGCCAAGGCCCACCGCATGACCTCGGAGGAACAAGGGCGCTTCGCCGCCATCCTCGACACGCTCCCCGACGGACTGGCCGTCATCGAGGATGGGAATGTCACCGCGTGGAACGCTGGCGCGGTGCGGCTCACCGGGCTTAGCGCGGCGGCAGTTGTCGGCTCCCCGCCGCCGTTCGACTTCACGGAGGCGGTGGGACGCCTGGAGCTGAGCACCAAAGCGGGACCGCGATGGGTCGAGGCAGTGTCGAATCCGATGTCCAATGGCACCGACATGGTGTGGCTCCTCCGCGACGTCACCGAGCAGGAACGACTCGAACAGGCGCGCAACCTTTTCCTGGCGACGACCAGCCACGAGCTCAAGACCCCGTTGACTGTCGTCAAGGGGCTGGCGATCACGCTGCGGCGAAACTGGGACCGCATGACCGAGGAGCAGCGGGAAGAGTCACTCGAGACCATCGAGCGCCGAACCATTCACCTCGACCGGCTCGTCGAGCGGGTCCTCGTGGGTAGCCGGGTTGAGGCAGGAGTGATGGACTTCCACCTCACACCCGTCGAGCTCCGGGCCAGCGTCGGCGACGTGATTGAGGGCTTCGCCGCCGTCGCACCCCTACACCACCTCGTCGACGAATTCCCGCCAGACCTGCCGAGCGTCGCCGCCGATCGACAGGCCCTCGACACGATCATGGGGCACATTGTCGACAACGCGATCAAGTACGCCCCGAGCGGCGGCACCGTCTCCATCTCGGGCACGCGCGACGGCGACCGGGTGCGGGTGTCGGTGTCTGACCAGGGGGTCGGCATCGACGGCGAGCTCGCCGACCTACTCCGCCCGTTCACCCGAGGGGAACGACACACCACGAGGCGCATCGCCGGCATCGGAATTGGTCTTTACGTGGTGAGCCGCCTGCTTGAGGGCATGGGGGGCCAACTCAGCGCAGTGAATCGGCCGGAGGGCGGCAGCACGTTCAGCTTCACCCTGCCGATCTGGGGGACGCAAGCCTCAGAGTGATCCTGGCCATCGTCCGACGGGGGCCGGGGTGGGTCTGAGCTAGCTAGGAGGGAAGGTGCTCCCAAGCCGTCTCGAGATCGTCTGGATCGCCAGCACGGGCCTTCCCATCGTCGGCCAGCTTCCTGAGGTGGGCCCAGAGCGAGTACCGAGCGATGGGGTACAGCGCTTCGTCAACGTCGCGGTATACCGCTGGCACCAACTCTTCGACGGTCGCCTTGCCCGCATCGGCCAGCGCGGAGGCAACCATCGCCTCGCGGGCCAGGCGATGCTTGATGTATTCGTCGATCTTGGCCTTGGGCTCCTCGATCAGCGCGCCGTGGCCGGGAGCGATCGCCCGGAGCCGACGCTTCTTGATGCGTTCAAGCGATGCCAAGTACGCCGACATGTCGCCGTCCGGCGGAGCGATGACCACGGTGCTGCCGTTCATGATGTGGTCGCCGGAGAACAGGAGCCGCTCCTCCTCAATGACATAGCAAAGATGGTTCGAGGCGTGACCGGGCGTGTGGATCGTGGTCAGGCGGAACTCGGTGGCTTCGATGGTGAACCCCTCGTTGATTGAGCGGTCGGGGACGAACCCGTCGCGCGCATCGAAACCGAGAACCTCAACGCCGTCGCCCAGCCGCTCCTTCAGCCCCGCCGCGCCTGGCGAGTGGTCGGAGTGGGTGTGGGTGACGAGGATCCATCGGATGAGGTCGCCGCCACAACCCACGATGGCGTCGAGGTGCGACTCATCAGCCGGGCCGGGGTCGATCACCGCAATCTCGTCGATGCCAACGAGGTAGGTGTTCGTGCCGGGCCCGGTCATCACACCGGGGTTCGGCGCGATGATGCGCCGAACCAATGGGCTCAACGCGCTGGCGACGCCGGGCGTCAGGTCGGTCATGTGGTCGGTCCTCCGTCACGTCCAGGCAAGGGCACTCCCTCGGGGAGCTTGGCCACTGCGTCTTCGTAGCCCTCGTCATCAGGCAACAGGATTCGCATCCCGCCCTCGTCGGCCACGATGCGCGGCTGGATGGCGGGGACTCGGCCGATTCTCGCGGCGTGGTCGAGCAGATCATCTGAGCGCTCGAACTTGGCCAGAGCCTCGAGGTTCTTGATCGTGGGAAAGATGAGGTCGAGGTCGCCTGCCTCGTGTCGAGCTAGCGCATCGGCGGGCCGCACCCACAGGTTGGCGATCGTCTCACGGTCGTCGTGCAGCGGAACCTGCTCGGGCGGAGCCGCGGCCACGAAGAACCGGGTGTCGTACCGGCGAGGTGGCCCCTCAGGCGTGATCCAGTGGCTGAAGTAGTGGATGCGATCAACGAGCCACTGCAGTCGCTCAACCCGGCACACCTCGACCAACCGGACGTCGCCGCGATCGACGGCACTGCGGTGACGGGTGAATCGCTCCCCGACCTCGGCATCGGCGAAGGAAAGAACGTGGTCGGTGTCCTCCGGACGGGCCAGCAGGACCCCGGCCTCCTCGAAGCATTCGCGCACGGCGGCCACCCAGAAGGCCAGACCGCCCGACGCCACCTCCAACAGGTCGCTCGCCTGAGCGTCGGAACGACCCGTGCACACTGGGTTCAGGTTCTCGTGGCGGTCGGCCTCGTCGACGGCGCCACCGGGGAACACATACGCCCCGCCGACAAAGTCGGAGTTGAGGTTGCGGCGCATCATGAAGACTTCCATCCCGTCGGCGGTGTCTCGCACCAACATGACCGTGGCCGCGTCGCGAATTGGGAGACTCACCACTGCTCCAGGCGCACCGTTCTGGCCTCGAGCCTCCGGCTGGCCGCGGCCCGGATGGCGGCCCGCACCGGCGGCACCAACAGCGCCAGCCCGGTGAGGTCGGTGAGGAAGCCCGGCGTGAGCAACAACGCGCCAGCCAGCAGGATCATTACGCCGTCGACCAGTTCGGCGCTCGGGACGACCCCGGCCGCCACATGCTCCCGGGCCCGACGCACGACGCCGACGCCTTCCCGCTTCACGAGCACGGCTCCGACCACCGAGACGACCACGAGGACGGCGACGGTGGGGATGGCCCCGGCCCACGACCCGACCTTGATGATGACGAAAAGCTCCGCGAACGGCACCACCAGGAAAGCGAGTGCGAGAGCGGCGAACACGGCGCCAGCCTACCGGTGACGCCCGGGCTCCCAAAGCCGCGGTCTACGCTCATCCCCCGATGGCCACCAATCACGACGGGTACGAGACGCCTGCCACGCCGCCCTGGAA